>DOEZ01000723.1 GCA_003532715.1 Planctomycetaceae bacterium | reverse complement strand
GGGTTGGAACGCGATGAGCCTTCGATTATCCATTGCGTCCAGCGCGGTCTTGATGTGGTCCAGGCAGACCTGAACGAGGGACTCGCACCGTTTGTCGACAAGCAGTTCGATTTCGTCGTGCTCTCGCAAACGCTCCAAACGGTCATCGACGTGCGCCGCGTGCTCGACGAAATGCTCCGCGTCGGGCAGCGGGCGGTTGTCAGCTTCCCGAATTTGGGCTACGCGCCCTATCGCCGCGAACTGGCCGACGAGGGCCGCGCGACGCGCGCCGACGACGAAGGGTACCATTGGTACGACACGCCCAATGTGCGATTTCTGACCATCGCCGACTTCGAGGAGTTCTGCCGCGACCAGAAGATCGACACTCACAAACGGGTCTGGCTCGACACACGCAAGCAAGAACGCATCGAGAACGATCCAAACCGAAACGCGAATCTCGCGATTCTAGTGCTGAGCCGATAGGGTGATTTGGCTTCGTTGTGAAGGTACGGATTTGTATCACGCGGAGGTGCGAGATGAGTTGAGCTTTTTCCCCTTTCTCCCCTTTTCCTTTTTTCCGATCGTCTTTGACCCACTCTCGTCTGGCCCGACATGAATGAACGCGGCTCCAAGAGATATGACGTGCTGGGGATCGGCGTGGTGGCCGTCGACGATTTGGTTTACGTCGATTCGTACCCGACCGCGGAGCAGAAGGTCCGCGTGCTTCGGCGGCGTCGCCAGTGCGGCGGCCAGACGGGTACCGCCTTGGTTGCCGCCGCCCGATTGGGCTCGAGGGCCGGTTATATCGGCTCGTTGGGCGACCGTGATCCTCTGTCGCGAACCGTCCGCCGCCGATTCGAACGCGAGGGAATCGACCTGTCGCACTGCGTCGCGCGGCCCGAAGCTCGGCCTTATCACTCGACGATCGTGGTCGGCCGCCGACCGCCGACGCGCACGGTTTTCTCGAGCAACGACGGCCATGCCGGGGCCGATCCGCAGCTCCCAGCGGCCGATGTGATCCGCTCGACCGACGTGCTGCTAATCGACCATCACGCGATCGCTGGCACGCGACGAGCGGTCGATATTGCCCGAGCGGCCGGCGTCGAGGTCGTGGCCGATTTCGAGCGCGATCCGGGCGAGGGTTTTGAAGACCTGCTGCCTTTGGTCGGCCATCTGGTCCTGCCCGAGCGGTTCGCCCGGGAGTGGACGTCCACCGACTCAGCCGAGAAAGCTGTCTCGCGTCTCTGGTCGCACGAACGCCGCGCGGTGGTGGTCACCTGCGGGGCGGACGGCTGTTGGTACGGCGACGTGGAAACGTACGAAACGCCTCGCCATTTGCCCGCCGCGAAGGTTGACGTCGTCGACACGACGGGCTGCGGCGATGTGTTCCACGGGGCGTATTGCGCCGGGCTGGCCGAGGGCAAGACTGTCGACGGGTGCGTTCGTCTGGCGTCGGCGACCGCCGCGCTGAAGGCAACGCGCGACGGTGGTCAGGCGGGTATCCCTCGTCGCGAGGCGGTCGAGCAACTTCTGGCCGCCTGGAACGAAGCGGCCCGGTAGCGAGGAAATCGCGTCGGGCGGCTCACGAACCGA
The DNA here is from genome assembly GCA_003532715.1 of Planctomycetaceae bacterium. Classification (GTDB taxonomy): domain Bacteria; phylum Planctomycetota; class Planctomycetia; order Pirellulales; family Thermoguttaceae; genus UBA11386. The sequence goes on along the minus strand of DOEZ01000723.1, from coordinate 20,921 downwards.
ACAATGCCCGCATCGTGATTTGCGACCACGTCTCGAAGCGGTCCAACTCGTCCATGATCCGGTCGATGGGGCGGAAGCCGGTTTCCATGATGTCCGTTTCGCGCGGGTGGACCTCGGGCCGCTCGACCTCGAAAAGATGAACCAGCCCCAGGTGAACGCGGCCCACGGGCGTTTCGTCGTCGTTGATCAGCCCCACGCATCGGGCCTGGTACGGCGTTTCGATGGCGACTTCTTCGTCGAGTTCCCGACGCATGCCTTCCTGAAACGGGTTGTCGTCCGCGCGACCGTTCACGTCGGTCGACGAGATGTGCCCCCCGATGCCGACGCTCCGCAGGTGGTGGAGACGCCCCTCGCCCTGGCCCTTGCCCCGAGTGTATTGAAAGACCGTCTCTCGGCCGTCCGCGTCGCGGTGAAGGAAGATGACGTACGGAATCAACTGCTTCAACTCGGGGTCTTCCTCGACCTGGTCGCGCGGCCGAAACATCACGTGAGCCGGGTCGAGCAACTCGGGCAGATAGCGGTCCACCTCGTGCGTGAAGCCCTGAAAATAGCCCAGACGCCGAAAAAACTCGGTCGGAACGACCAAAACATGCTCGACGGATGATTCGGACATGGAGAATCCTTTCGACAACGCACAACAATTCGGGCCAAGACCCCCGGAAGCGGCAACTCTGGGAAAGAGTATACTCGCGAAGGCCCATCTGAAAAGAGGGGGGTCGCCATAGCCAATCCAGCAGGCTCGCTTGACGTCCTCCAGTCGCCCGAAGAGAATTCGATTGTTGTCACGACCTTCCCTCGCCACATCCCACTCAAGGAAAAACAACCATGTCGATGCGAATCTTCGCCCTTGCACTATCGCTTATGTCCATACTGACCCTCGCGACGGCCTCACTACACGGTGACGAACCGGCCGAAGTCAATCGTCCGCTGCGAGCCGGCATTATTGGCGCCGACACGTCGCACGTTACCGCCTTCACTAAGGCATTCAACAACCCGAAGGCTGAAGGACCGGTGGCCGACGTGAAGGTCGTTGCCTTCTATCCGGGCGGCAGTCCAGACATCGCCGCCAGTCGCGACCGGGTCGAAGGCTACACGCGGCAACTCCGCGACATGGGGCTCGAAGTCTGTGACTCGATCGAACAGCTTCTGGACAAGGTCGATGTCGTGCTCCTCGAAAGCATCGACGGACGNNAGCCGGTGTTCATCGACAAGCCGCTAGCCGGCAGCCTGGTCGACGCCGTCCGCATCTATCGTCTGGCCGAGAAGTACAAGGTACCCTGTTTCTCCTCATCGTCGTTGCGATTCAGCGCGGGCTTTCAACAAATGCGCAACGATCCGCCCATCGGTCAGGTGGTCGGGTGCGACGCCTATAGTCCGTGCTCGCTCGAACCGCACCATCCCGACTTGTTCTGGTACGGCATCCACGGCGTCGAGATTCTTTTCACGATCATGGGCACGGGCTGCGAGACAGTCAGCCGAACCCACACCGCCGGAACGGAATTCGCGGTGGGCACGTGGAGCGACGGCCGCATCGGCACGTTCCGCGGCATCCGAAAGGGTCGCGCGGACTACGGCGCCCTGGTCTTCGGAACCAAGGGAATTCGATCGGGCGGCCGGTACGACGGATACGATCCTCTGGTGGTCGAGATCGCGAAGTTCTTCAAGACGGGCAAGCCCCCGGTCAGCGCGGAGGAAACGCTCGAAATCTACGCCTTCATGGAGGCGGCCGACGAAAGCAAGCGATGCGGCGGCGCGCCAGTGTCGATCAAGGAGGTGATGGAGAAGGCTGAAGCCGAGGCGGATGGGGAGGACCATTGAGTCCCGAAACAGTCGATTATCGTTAGCGTGTCAGGGGTGGCTTGTCCACCCCCGAGTCGCCGACTCCGACACGCACCTCGAACCCGCCTGCCTCGATGAAGCCCCACGGGCCGTCCTTGCGATCGACGATCTCAAGTGTTACGGCGCGTCCCCTGAGTGGCTTTAGGTCCCAGCGGACCTCGAACGGCGCCCGGCCGTTGCCGCCCGTCATGCGCCGCCATAGGCGATCGCCGTCCCACAGCGCCACGTAGAGCCGCTTGGGATCGCATCCGCCCGCCATGTAGAATCGCAAATCGTTCGCCTCGGGCGGCACAACAAAGCTCTGGTAGATCCGTCGCGGTCCCGTGCCGTCGGGACCGCCCTCGGTGGTCGCCAGCGTGTGTTTTCCCTTTTCGATCAGCCGGACGCCGTCGGGTCTGCCCTCGAGGTGCCAGCCGACGAGCCCGTCGGCGAAAAGGCCGCCCGTGAGTGGGCGACCGTCCTTGACCACCTCGTCAAGGCGGTCTCCCTCGTCTTCCGGAATCTCGCAAAGTTCCATTTCGGGCGCCGCATCGTAGGTGAAACCGAACTTCTTGCGAGGGCTCTGGGTCGTAAAGCCGAACCAGCTTTCGCGGCCCGGCGCGAAACGCTCGCGAAGCTCGAAGTTTTCGTATGACACGCCGCCGGGAATGGGCGCGCGGCTCATCCAATAAACCCGGCGACCATTCACGCGGCACTGTAGCGAATCGTCGAACGTGCCCGCGGGCTTCAGCCAGAACTGAGCCATCCATCGGCCCGAATGGTGCCAAGCACGGCCGAACCGCTCGCCAAAGATGCTTTCGGGAAAGGGAAAGACCTCGCGGGGCTCGAACTCGTCGGGCGAAATGGCCGCGACCACATCGCCCGCCGACGTTCGGTGGAGCTGACCGACGCCGTAGGGCCGGTGTTCGACGAAGCCGAAGCCGTCGTACGCGGAATAGAGATCGAGCGATGAAACGGCCTTGTTGGCGAGCCAAAGTCGGCGGCATCGCGACTGATTGCCCATCGTCGCGGTCAGGATGCACGCGTCCATGGGCTGGCTGTCGTCAGCCGCGAACGTGCGAAAGCGGACCCGGTCGGGCGTCCGCTCGAAGAACGACATCTCGATAATCGGCCGGCTTCCGTTCTTGAATCGCTCGTTATGGACAGCCAGTGTGAGAACGCGGCCCTCGGGCGTGTCTTCGATCTTGCCCGGCGGATAGGCCGCCGCTTCCGATCGAGGTTCGACGGGCCGTTCGTCGATTGAGTTGGTCAGGAAGAACGGTCGTCCCTGGCGGCCGTCGGTCGCGCCGCGTTCCAATTCGGAATAGCCACGTGCTCCCCGAACGATCGGCTCGATCGCGATGAAGTTCACCAGATGGAACTGTTCGCCGTCCTGATAGCCGACTCGCAACAGCCCTCGCGGGCCGCCGTTTTGTTTCCAGTCCAATGAGTGTGGATGGACCGTGACGGCGATGCCGTCTTTGATGCCGTAGATAGGTGGATCGCCCGGCCGTGTTGGGCGAAGGAACTCGCCGGCGTTCATTCCGGAGGCCGCCAGACAAATGGCCAGAAGCAACGGGCCATCGAACAGCCGGCGACGCGACGGAGACCTTTCTTGGATTGCCATCTGGTAGTTACTCCCGCAGGCTCATTTGACGACACGCCTCGAACGCGGCGACGGCCACGCTCACCGACAGATTCAAGCTGCGAGCTTCGGGGCGAATCGGAATTCGCACGCATTGCCCGGGGCGGCTTTCGAGCATCTCGCGCGGCAGACCGTTCGACTCGCGTCCGAAAACGAGTACGTCGCCCGATTCGTACGCAACATCAGTATACGGTTTGGCGGCCGTTTTCGTGAAGAACAAAAAACGCCGCCTGGCCAGACGCCGCGTCAACGCGTTCCAGTCGTCGACTGCTTCCCAGTCGAGTGCCGGCCAGTAATCAAGACCGGCACGACGCAATTGTCGATCATCAATCTGGAAACCCAACGGACGGACCAGCCACAGTTTAGCCCCCAGGCCGACGCAGGTCCGTCCCACGCTGCCCGTGTTATAGGCGATTTCCGGCTGATACAGGACGATGTTTAAGCGAGCGTCGGACATGAGGGTTGCGATACTCGGGTTCTTCACTAAATCGAGAAAGTTGGGTAGATTGGTTGGTAACCGTTCACGGGCCGCCATGGTCGATCGCTACTTTCGCGGAACGAAAGGCGACTATCGAGGGCATTGGCAAGCCGACAACGATCGGTAAACGGTTACGATTCATTGTTACCAGTTTAGACGAGTTTTCAACGGAATACAAATCGGCTCACGGGAGCAACGCCCATGGAACTTGCAGGCAAAGTCGTGCTGATCACGGGCGGCACGAAGGGCATCGGCGCGGCCACGGCCGTTTTGATGGCGAGTCTCGGCGCCGATGTGGCCATCAACGGCCGCCACGACGACGCCGAGGCCAAGCGGATTCGCGACGCAATCGAGGGTCTCGGGCGGCGCTGCGCGGTGATCCTTGCCGACGTGGGCAAGCCCGATCAGGCGACCCGCTGCGTGGCCCAAGCGATCGACGCCTTGGGGCGACTCGACGTTCTGGTCCACTCGGCGGGCGGCATCGTGACCGGTTCGTTGCTTGAAGTCTCACCCAAGGCATGGCACGAGGCGTTCGACGTGCATGTTCATGCTGCGTTTCACTTGGTTCGAGCGGCCGTGCCCGAAATGAAGAAGAACGGCGAAGGGGCCGTCGTCCTCATCTCGTCGGTGGCCGGCATCCGTGCGTTGCCCCAACATGTCGCCTACCAGGTGGCCAAGGGAGCTCTGCCGCAGTTCGCCCGAGCGATTGCCTACGAACTGGCCGCCGACAACATTCGCGTCAATGCGGTCGCTCCAGGAATCATCGCGACACGCTTACACGAGGGACTCTCCGCCGAGCGTCGCAAGTACAATTGCGATCACCGCATCCCGTTGCATCGCGAAGGCACGCCCGAGCAAGTCGCTCGGTTGATCACCGATCTGGCCGTGAACGACTATGTGACCGGCGAGACGGTCACGATCGACGGGGGACTGACGATGCGGATCGCGTAGAGGGGTACCTGGGCGACCCGGACCAGGGTTCGGCGAACGGGTACAGCCGCTCTGTTCGCCGCGCGAGTGACTTTTGGTTATTCAAAAACGACTCGTGCCACCACGATGGGTAAAGGACGACCACCTCGGCCCTCCGCATGGACATCGATCTTCGCGAGCCACATTTGGGTTTTGACCGCCACGAATCTGCGTAGCAAGTGGGTCCCGATTCGCGAAATCAGTGTTTCTTCCCAGTGGAACACGCGACCGCCCGTCGAGAATGGGGAAATTACCTATCTAGAGGGGTCACAGTGGGGGCCACTCAGTGCCCCCGATATTTTTCCAAGATTTTGTGACTTAATCATTGCCTAGGCGTTGTGGGCCGGGTATACTGACGGTTATAACGGTTTCGGTTATTGGGGCACGGAACTCCTCAACCGATTGCGAAGCTATTACTAGAATCTGATTTTGCATGCGTGGGAGGAAGTGAAAATGACGACCAACATCTTGCGACGACATTTGCTTGCGTGTCTTGTGATTGGGTTTGCCTTCTTGCCCATGGCGGCGTCCGCTGAGACGTTGGCGATTCAGTACACGGGTCTGGATATCGTCTACGATGGATCCGCGATCAAGACAGTCGGAGGCGTTGATGCTCTCCAATCGATCGACTTCTCGGTCGATGACGTCAACGTGCTCTCCTTCAACGCGCCCGCCGACTCACCGATGGCGATCGAACTCGAGCTTCCCGGTGTCGCCAATATACCGGTCGCAGGCGGCACGGTCACGAGTGCCGCAGGCGGCACGCTGAGTCTTACGCTTCCGGGCGGTGACTATTTGGATCTCGAACTCGGCGAGGCGAGTGTCGTTTATCAGGTTCTAGATCTGGGCATCGTGAAGTTGAATTTCGTGCTGGCCGCCAGTGCCGGTGACGTGCTGGCCCAAGTGCTGCCGTTGGAAGCTTTCGCGGGCCCCATCGCGGTCTCGTTCTCGACGCAGGTTGTAGGCAGTTCGTTGAAGAGCAGCGGCGGCTTCCTGACCGAGTTCAAGGCTGGCGGCACCGGGGAAATCAAGGGCATGCAGATTCCCGAGCCGACCGGCGCGGCGATTCTCATCAGCGGTTTGCTGTTTTGCCTAGCCGGTATTCGTCGTCGCGGTTAAGCGTCGATTGAACAAGAAACACGAAACCCTCGCGACCGAGACGCGGTCGGGAGGGTTTTTCTATTTGGGGGTAGTTGCTTCGGCACGATGCGTGGTCGCCGACATCCCTTGCCTATCTTGCCCCAGGTTCTCGGTCCGCGCCCCCGGTTACTCGCCCCGGCTGATACTAGCCCGAAGCGAGAGCGAGGGTCCTGAAACGGTTTTCCCCATAGGTATCAAGGGAAGCAACGGAACGCTGACCAATGCTTCAAACGAAGAAAGACTTGAGAACACTGATCTTCGCTAATCTTCGCTGATTAACACGATTGGTGCTTGTCAGCGTGAATCCTACCCGCGAAGCCCACAAAGTTTCTCTTGACCCGCGCGCCGTTTTTGCCTATCCTCCGCCCACTATGTGGAAATGGATCACCTTCGGACTGGTCGTTTTTCTCGTCTCGTCACCGGGAGTGACGCGGGCCGATGTACTTCTTGGGCAAAAATCGACCGGCGACCCGAGCGGCACGCCTCGGCAGGGTGTGGTCGTGCTTCACGGCGGCCAGGTGTTCACGGGCAAGATCACGCGTGCCGGCGACCTCTATCACGTTGTGTTTCCCAACGGCGAAATCCGGCTTCGCGCCAGCCAAGTGGCCCTTCACTGCGACTCGATCGAGGAGGCGTATCAACGGCGACGCGAGACCATTCGTCCCGGCCATGCCGAGGCGCACATCGAACTGGCTCGCTGGTGCCAGCACAACGGCCTGTTTGATGCGGGGCTCCGCGAATTGACCGATGCGGCGGCAGCCGATCCCAACAGTCCCTGGATTCCCCATCTAACACGAAGCCTCAAAGCGGCTGCGCAATCCTTCGAAACCCCCGTTGTCGACGCCGAGTCGGCCAAGTCTCTCGGCCCGACCTCAAGCGATCTAGATCGAATGGTCCGCCAGATGTCGCCCCAATCGGTCGCCGCCTTCACCAGCGGCGTTCAACCCTTGCTGCTCAACAGTTGCGCGACCGGAGGGTGCCACGGCCCGAACAGTGAAAGCCAATTTCGTCTGATGCGAGGCCGTGAGGGCGGTACGCCGAGTCGCCGTGTAACGCAGCGAAATCTGCACGCAACGCTTGAATGGATCGACCGGGAGCGGCCCGAGGCAAGCCCACTGTTGACCGAGGCAATTCGCGCGCACGGTAAGGCGGGGAAGGCGGCGTTCACCGACAAGGACGCCATGAAGTATCGCCAAATCGTTCAATGGGTGCATGGCATTGCTCAGACAACCCCATCAGAGATGGGGGGACCAAAGACGATCGATCCGCGCGAACTGGCCGAGGCAAGGGCCATGACCGCCGGTTTTGTCGAACCTTCTGGCGAGTCTCGTGATTCGCAAGCCGGTTTTCCCGTTTNNGTCCGAGGAAGTCTCCTGCAATCCGTCGCCCGCGACGAATGGAACGATACGCGAGCCGGCCCGCAACCCGGTCAAGCGGGGGGCCGACATCGAGCGTTTTGTTCCGGCCGACCCGTTCGATCCCGAGATCTTCAATCGACGCCACCATCCGACTCGCCCGTGATGTCCGCAAGGCGAACGCGAGAGTGTCGGCAACAGCATGCCCGTTACTATCGGGCTAATCGCCGGCAGACAAGCGGCCCGTGCCGCCACCTTCGGCGCTGCAGGAGTCAGATAGCGTCTTCGACCCGCAAGGCGATCAGGCCGTTGCGAAAGGCTTGCAGGAACTCGAAATTGCTGGGTAACGAATCGGGCAGATTCGCCATCTCGTCGGCTGTGGTCCAATGAACCGACTCGACCTCGGCCGGGTTCGGTGTCGGACACGTTTCGCCGCGAATCTCGGCCGACCACCAGCTCAGTTGGACCTGCCAGGGCGTGACACTCCGCCATATCTTCCGAATGGGACGCACCTCGACCGCCAATTCCTCGCGAAACTCACGCACCAACGCTTCCTCCTCCGACTCTCCCGGGTGAATGCCGCCGCCGGGAAAGCAGTAGTATCGCGGCGCGACAACGTGCGCGGAGCGACGAATCAGCAGAAAACGACCCTCGCGAACCACGACGCCAATCACGCCACGATGGCCGGGTGTGTGTGGGATTTCGAGCAAGTGTCCGCCTCAATTACCTGGATTGCCAACGGCGGGAACGAATTCCGAAAGGCCCCGCTCGAACGGCGTCAGCCCGCTCGCCACGTCGCGCGTCTGGAAGACGATGCTTCTCCCGATTATCCCATTCTTTCGTTCATCCGACATGGCCCGACCGGGTGGTTCGTGCCCATGGGGCCGCGTGCCGAAGTCGAGGCTCGACTTTCTTCTCGGTACCCGCCGGCAACGGCCGAAGTCGGTTCGATTCTTGCCGCTTGGACGGCTCGGATCGCCCGAGCCTGGATCACTACCAACCTGTAGGGTGGGCGATGCAAACCTCGTTCTTGGTAGGGCTTCGGTCGCTCGATTTGCGTTATTCACGGTCGCAACGTGAGACGACGGTTTTCACCGCCCCACGACGAATCTCCGCGACCTCGACCCACGTGAGTAATCCCCCCGGCTCGTCCGGTCCGGTGCTTCGACGGCGTCCCTGGTCGAAAACATGCCGTCCATGGGGTACACTACTGTGTGTTGGCCATCGCGGGCCGCTCGCTTCGGGCGAGAACCGAGAAGGACCTGTTTCGTCCGCCCGAGCGACTGGCGTTCGCGCGATGCCCAAGGTGCCGAAATGGCCGGATCTCGCGGAATGACTCCGCGATTTAATTAGCTACCCCCTTAAAGGATAACTCGTGGAAAAGAGACCCTCGACGCCGACACCGCAATCCGACCGAAACACGCCGCGCGCTCGCCCAAACAGTTCCATTATTTGGATTCTTCTGATCGTGGCCGCGGTGGTTCTCTTGCTCTATACGAGCAAGGGCGAAAGCAAGGTTTCCGAAGTCAAGTACGGATTCTTCTTCAAGCAACTGGTGGACGACAACGTCGCCGAGGCTCGCGTTGAAGGGAGGCGACTCCACGGCAAGTTTCGACAGCCGCCGTTGGATCCCGAGGGGAAAAAGGGCAAGGACGAAAACGTTCTTACGTTGAAGGAGCAATTCGTCGCGATTCTCCCTGATTCCGCGTTCGAGGATCAGGAACTCAACAGACTACTCAGGGAGAATGTGGGAGTCGGCTATTCGGCCGCCGAGCCGGCCGACAACACGCTGATGCTCCTGTTCCTCTATCTGCTGTTCCCGATCGGATTGCTTGTGGTCATCTGGATCATGTTTCGTCGGACTCGCGACCAATTCCTCGGCGGAGGCGTGTTGGCTGGTTTCACGAAGAGTCCGGCTCGGCGCTACGAGTCGGGCGAGAAGCAAATTACCTTCGACGACGTGGCCGGTCTGACGGGCGTGAAGCACGAACTCCAAGAAGTGGTCGAGTTCCTCAAAAACCCAGAGCGTTTCCAGAGGTTGGGCGGCCGTGTTCCGAAGGGAGTGCTGTTGATGGGGCCCCCCGGCACCGGCAAGACGCTTCTCGGTCGCGCCGTGGCCGGCGAGGCCGGCGTCCCCTTCTTCTCTATCAGCGGTTCCGAGTTCATTCAGATGTTCGTCGGCGTCGGCGCCGGCCGCGTGCGCGACATGTTCGCCACCGCCAAGGCCGCCGCGCCAGCCATTCTCTTTATCGACGAAATCGACGCCGTGGGCCGCCACCGTGGAACCGGCCTGGGCGGAGGACACGACGAACGCGAACAAACCCTCAATCAAATCCTCAGCGAAATGGACGGATTCACCCAAAGTGAGTCGGTCATCGTCATGGCGGCCACCAATCGGCCCGACGTCCTTGATCCGGCCCTGCTGCGTCCGGGGCGATTCGACCGGCACATCACGGTCGACCGCCCCAATTTCAAGGGCCGAGTCGCCATCTTCAAGGTCCACTCACGCGAAGTGCCGCTGGCCGACGACGTCGATTTCGATCGGCTCGCGGCGGGTTCCGTCGGGTTGACCGGCGCCGACATCCGCAACCTAGTCAACGAAGCGGCCCTTTGGGCGACACGCGAGGGAAAGGACGCGGTCGACATGAGCGACTTCGAACATGCCCGCGACCGGGTTCTAATGGGCGCCAAACGCGAGGAAGTGCTCATCGGCAAGGAGAAGTCAATGACGGCCTATCACGAGGCGGGCCACGCCTTGCTCGGCTGGCTCTCGGAGGGCGCCGATCGCGTCCACAAGGTGACGATCATCCCGCGCGGACGCTCTCTGGGGGTTACGCAGTTCCTTCCCGATGAGGAACGTTTCAACATCAGCGAGAGCGAACTTCACGCGCGGTTGTTGATCATGCTTGGCGGACGTGCCGCCGAAAAGCTCGTTTTCAACGAATACAGCGCCGGGGCGGAGAACGACCTGAAGAAGGCGACTGAAATCGCCCGGCGCATGGTTACGCAGTGGGGCATGAGCGAGCGGCTCGGACCGATCGCGTTTCACCTGAGCGACGATCATCCGTTCCTCGGAAAGGAAATGGCCGAATCTCGCCATTTCAGCGAGCATACGGCCCAGGTGGTCGACGAGGAAATCGGCCGGATTCTCCGAACGGCCGACGAAAAAGCGGCCGAAATCCTGACCGGCCAACGTGAGAAGCTGGATCGCCTGGCTGCCGCGCTCGAATCCGCGGAAACGCTCGAACAACGCGAGATTGAGGACTTGATCGGCCCCCCCGCTCAACGTCCCGTCGGTGACAAACGAACGGACAACCGTTGATTCTGCGCCAGATCAAGGAGATCTCATCGCAGGAAGGCAACGGCCGCTATCGCGATGATCAGCAAGACGACGAGTGCCGCGCCGGTCATTGCCATCATGAAGGCGGCGTTGCTGGTCTTCTTCGGCGCCAGACGTTTTTCGATGCGTTGCGCGATCTCGGGAGTAGCGCCGGTTGCCTTGGCCCAATCCTCCACGGTCTCGGCCAACAAGGGGTCATCCGTGATCTCGAGTTCCTCGCAAAGAAAATCCATCACCCCCCCCGCACCTTCCACCTGAATCGGGTTTCCGCAACGGCACTTCATCCGCTGCCCCGCAAATTGCTCGGATACTTCAAAACTGCGACCACACTGGTCGCACTTGATGGGAATCGTCATGCAAACTTCCTCCTTCGAGGGGGCCTGAAACAATCCCCCCACTACTCCGATTATAGTTGCCGTTGGTGGGGCGTCAATGCGGCGCGTTTCGCCGATCTCTTCGCAAGGATACTACCAATTTCGGTCGATCATGCCGGCAGAAACAGGAGTGTATTCACAGCGGAAACAGCCCGGCCCAACGGCGAGGTCTGGCTTCTGCTTGACTGTCACCGGTATGCGTCGAACAATTACCCGGATTCACCTTCCAGTGCTTTGACGGCATTTGAACCTTGGGTTGGCAGGTCACTGACATCCTTTGCTTTCAGGGATGACAATGACCTGGCAACCCGAAGAAGTGAGATCTGACAAAGCACTCGTGTTTGGCAGGTTCCTTGTGACAGTCTGCAATCGGCTCGCCCATGACAACCGTCTCCCGCCTTGCCATTGGAACCCTGCAACCGGATGCGGATCGGCGACCGATGTTCTGGGCGCTCCTGGAACTGTTGCGACGCGAAGGCGTCCAAGTTCAGAGTTTTGCCTCGCGAGCTTGCTTTCCGGTCCATCCCGCTGCTTCGGTCATTACCGGCCGGAAACTCCGCCATCTGGATAGCTGGCTCATGGACGAGGAAACGGGACGCGACTTCTTCGCGCAGGGCGGCCAGTTCGCCGATGTTTCGGTGGTTGACGGCCAATTTGGCTCGTTCGACGCGGCGAAGAATGGCCTAGGTGGTGAGCTCGAGACGCTTTGCCGCTGGTTGCGGTTGCCGACGATTGTCGTGCTCGACGCCTCGCGACTCATGGGCGCCGTTCCCAAGCGTCCCGAGCGGGTGGACGGAGTTCTTCTCGATCGAGTCGCCGATTCCCAGCATTTTTCGCGTTGGACGACCGATATCCAGGCGGTCTGGCACGTGCCCGTCTTGGGGAGCCTTCCCGCATCGGCCGAGTTTGGCTGCAAGATCGATAAGATACCGCCAGGACGGGCCCCGTCGACGGAACTGATCCGACAATTAGGCGACGCGCTGGCCGAAACGTGGACTCCCGAACATTTCGATCGATTGTCGTCGGACGAGACGATTCCCTCGGTCGAGAATAGTCTCTTCAAGTCGGAGAGGGCCACCTTGCGGCTGAACGTGGCGGTGGCGTTCGACGAGGCCTTCTTCCGGTACTTTCCGTGCGTTCTCGATCTGCTCGACGCGCGTGGTGCGACCGTGGTCGATTTTTCGCCGTTGCACGACGAGCATCTGCCTCCCGAGACGGACGTGGTTCTTTTGGGCGGAGGAGTTCCCGAACGGCATGCCGCGACCCTCGCGGAGAATCACTGCATGAAAACGGCCCTTCGTAATCACGTCCGTTGGGGCAAACGCATCTATGGCGAGGGGGGCGGACTCGCCTTGCTTTGCCAACAGATGATCACGCCGGAAGGCGAGCATGCTCGCATGGCCGGTTTGCTGCCCGCTGTCGCTTGCTCGCAACGGTCCCTGGCCGAGCCGACTCCTATCGAGACAATTCTGTCTCGGCCCAATTGGATGGGACGCGCTGGCGATGCGATTCGCGGCTATCGCGACCCGGGCTGGACCATCGAAACCCTGGGCGAGCAGGCCGACTTCAGGACCTGCCACGCGGATTCCACGGATCTGATAGGAACCTTCCAAACCGTCGGAAGTCTTCTGGAGATTCACTTCGGCCTGCAAGCCAGTCTCATGAACCATTTCTTCTACCCGCATCTTTGCGCCCCCCCCAAAGTAGACCCTTGGCGGAATTCCTGAGTTCTCCAGGGGGTCTTTGACAGCTTCGCTTTCCCGCTCCATACTCTATTGTTTCGCAAGAGTTTGGCTCCGATTCACCGACGTGGGAAGCCGTCATGACCAATACGCTGTATCTGCCTGAAATCCGCGAAATGCTCGCGGAGAACAACGCGGCCGAACTCAAGGAGTTTTGCACGGCGCTCCACCCGGCACGAACGGCCGAGTTCATGGAGGGGCTCACGCCACAAGAGGCCTGGGCGGTGCTCCAATACGCGGATCTTCCGCTCCGAGCCGAGGTGTTCGGCTTCTTCGACGAAGAAATGCAGGTCGAGATTGTCGAGACGGCCGATCCGACCCAAGTCGCGTCCCTGATCGCCGAGATGCCGCCCGACGATCGCGTCGACCTTCTGGCTCAAGTCGAACCGGCAATCGTCGAGAAGTTGATGACGTTGATTCCGACGGCGGAGCGGCGCGACATCATGCGTTTGAGCGCCTATCCCGAGGGAACGGCCGGCGCGGAGATGACGAGTGAATTCGCACGGCTCGAGGAGGGGCTCTCCGTGCAGGAAGCCATCAACGAGGTCCGACGCAAGGCCGAGGAACTGGAGACCATCTACTATCTCTACGTCGTCGACCAGGAAGACCACCTGCGCGGCCTCGTGTCGTTTCGGCAACTTCTGACGGCCAAGCCGAATGCTCGCGTCGATGAACTGATGGAACGCGACATCGTTTCGGTCAACGCGACCGACGATCGAGAAGCGGTCGCCGAGAAGGTCGAGCGATACGACTTGCTCGCCATTCCCGTCGTCGACAACGAATACTGCCTCGTCGGCATCATTACCCACGACGACGTCATCGACGTCGTGCGAGCCGAGGCGGCCGAAGACGCCTACCGAAGCGCGGCCGTCGCCCCTTTGACGACTGGCTACCTCGAAACAAGTATCGTGTCGTTGACCTGGAAGCGAGGCATCTGGCTGGCCATCCTCTTCGTCGAAGCCCTGTTCACGACGTTCGCGCTGCGAAGCTACGATTGGGTGACCATCACAGTCCCTTGGCTGATCCTGTTCGTTCCGCTGGTCATCTCGACCGGCGGAAACACGGGCAATCAATCGGCCACACTGGTGATCACGGGCATGTCGACGGGCAATATCTCGCTGCGCGACTGGTGGCGGGTCGTCCGCCGCGAGCTGATGCTCGGGGTCCTACTCGGCGCCTTGATGGGAATACTAGGCTTCTTGGCCGCCACGGGCACGCTGATTGCCTACACCCCCCACGACCCCGGCGTCGCGACGCCAGTGGCGGCGGAGGCGACCGCTGCGCCCGTTTGTGTCTGGCACTCGGCCAGCGTGGTGATGCTCACCCTGTTTCTACTGGTTCCCTGCGGCACCCTGTGCGGCGCGACCCTGCCGCTTGTCTTCCGTCGCCTGGGGCTCGACCCAGCATTGATGAGTAATCCAGTGGTTGCAAGCATGATTGACGTGGTTGGCATTGTCATCTACATGAACGTGGCCCTGTGGGTACTGTTGTGAGCGATCGCCCGGCACGTCCGGGGGGGCGGTTGCGTGGAGCGTGACCCGTTTTGCGGCCGCACAAGTCGACCGAATTCGCTCTGGCGAGTGCTGAAACTCCACATGATTTTGGGCCCCACCCTCGTGCCAATACCATATCTTGGTGTATAGTGGTAGGCACGAATGCAAATCGGTTTTGCCCTTCAGGAGCTGCACGGCGATGAAATGTCCTTTCTGTCAGCAGGACAACGATCGCGTGATTGACTCGCGAGCGAGCGAGGACGGCGCGGCGATCCGCCGTCGCCGCGAATGCCTCGCGTGCCGGCATCGCTACACGACCTACGAACGAGTCGAGAGAACGACGATCAAAGTCGTCAAGAAGGACGGGGTTCGCGAGCCGTTCGACCGCACGCGTCTCAAATTCGGCTTGGAGAAAGCATGTTGGAAGCGGCCCATCAGCGACGCCAAGCTCGAGGAAATTGTGACTTCCGTTGAAAACCACGTCGAAGCCAAGTTTGAAAACGAGGTCGAAAGCCGTTATTTGGGCGAGTTGCTCATGCGCAAACTACGCGATTTGGACCAGGTGGCCTATGTTCGTTTCGCCAGCGTCTATCGGCGATTCGAGGACGTGCATGATTTCGTCGAGGAACTTCGCCCCATGCTGTCGAGCAAGGAGCAAACCTCCTCCGGGATGGGAGACTAGCCCCGGAGCGTCCTCGGTCAAGTACTTGAGTAACGCGGTTGAGAAAGAGGTGAAGCTGAAACGTTTGGACGCGAGCGGCTGGTACAGTTGCTACACGGTTCTTACTGATTCGCAGTGGGCAAACGCGAAGACCGTGCCGAAAGGCGAGTTCAGGTACATCACGCGACGAGCCGGTTTGTTGCCGCGGGCTAGAATCGTCGGCGAGACGGGGTTCCTTGACGGTCGTGTCGTTCCATCTTACGATATAGGGCGTGATGTCTTCACGACCCGATTTGGCATTTTCGCACTTACACCGCACACTTCCCAGGGTTTGCCCAGTTATGTCTTCAGAGGATACCAACACTACCCCGCCGGCGACCACGATCGACCTGCCCAGGATCGAGGCAGCCGTCCGCGAGATTCTGATCGCCGTCGGCGAGGACCCCGATCGAGAGGGACTGCACGAGACGCCGCGACGAATGGCTCGCATGTATGCCGAGTTGTTCAGTGGCTTGTACGAGGACCCGCGTGTGCATCTCCGTAAGTTCTTCACGGAGAAATACGACGAAATCGTTCTGGTTCGCGACATCAGCTTCAACAGCATGTGCGAACACCACATGCTTCCGTTCATGGGCAAGGTACACATTGGCTATTTGCCCGACGGGCGCGTCGTCGGCTTGAGCAAGCTGGCTCGCGTCGTTCAAGCGATCTCACGGCGGCCGCAAGTCCAGGAGCGCATGACCGAAACGATCGCCAACCTCTTGATGGATGAGTTGCACGCAAAGGGTGTGGCGGTCATCATCGAGGCGGTTCATACATGCATGACGGTTCGCGGCGTCGGCAAACCCGGGTCGGTGTGCGTCACGTCGGCCGTCAAGGGCGCCTTCCGCACCAAGCCCTCGACGCGCGCGGAGATACTGACGCTGATCTACGGCGAACATCGTCCCATTTCCTCGGTAAGCTGACCAGGAGAACACACCGCTCCGCGGCGAGCGACGGCCCCCGCGAGCCACGTTCTCGCGAGACGGTTCGACGTTTCGCACCGGAAAGACGGGGTTTCGGCCAACCAGATCGGGTCACATGGAACAGCTCGACACCCAAAGCGAGAGGATTCAGGGCGATCTTCGTGGGCTGGTCGCCGGCGACGTTCGTTGCGACGTTCTCTTCTGCCAATTGTTCGCCGGCGATGGAAGTGTCTACGAGATCCGCCCGGCCGGTGTCGTCCGTCCCCGGAACGTCGCCGACGTCATGGCCACGATCCAATACGCGGCCGACAAGGACCTGCCGATTCATGTTCGCGGAGCCGGCACGGGTGCGGCCGGCGGATGCCTCGGGCCGGGCCTTGTCCTCGATCTGTCTCGCTATTTTCACCGCGTCCTCGAATCGGGTGATAACTGGGCGCGAGTCCAGGCGGGGGTGGTCCGCGAACGTCTCAACCACCATCTGCGCCGGCAAGGAAGGCAGTTTCTCGCCGATCCCACCGATCGCGCGGCGGGCACCGTCGGCGGCGCGATGGCGGTGAACGCCGCCGGCAGCTACTGGCCCAAGTTCGGCCCGCTCGGCCGGCATGTCCGACGGATGCAAGTCGTTTTGGCCGACGGAAAGCCGATGGAAGTGGGCCGCGAGCCGCTTCGGCAGGGCGTCAGCGACGATTCCGATCCTCGAAAACGCGAACTCGTTAATTCGTTGGCCGCGATCCTGGGCAACCATCGCGAGTCGATAAGGCGGCACGGCACTCGCTGCGCCGTCGACAGTTGCGGATACCGGCTCGAAGGAATCCTACGCGACGACGCGCTCGATTTGGTCGGGCTGTTGGTCGGTAGCGAGGGAACGCTGGGAATCATCACCGAGGCGACGCTGACGACGCAGCCCCTTCCGCGCCATCGCGGCGTGGCCCTGCTGTTGTTCGATTCGATCGATAAGGCGCTTCGCGCGGCGACCTGCATCGCCGCCCGGGAACCGAACGCCTGCGATCTGCTCGATCGGCGGCACCTGAGCCTCGCCGGGCAGACCGACATCCGTTTCGAGGCACTCGTCCCCCGCCAGACCGAGGCGGCCCTGATCGTCGAACACGAGGGCGAGCGGGCCGGCGAGGTCGAGGAGCGAATCGAGACGCTCGTCGAGGAAATCTGGCAGTCGCGGCATTTGGCGTTCGGCTCGCTTCAGGCGTTCGATCCCGACGAAGTCGATCTGTTCTGGCGATTGACCCACGCGATTCAACCTCCCGCGAGCCGGCTGGGCGGTTCGGCTCGCCCCGTCCCCGTTCTCGACGATATCGCCGTGCCCGTCGAATCGCTCTCCGACTTCCTCGTACGCTGTCAGAATCTCTTCAAACGCCACGAGGTAACGATTTCACTCTCGGCACACGCGCTCCAGGGCCAAATCCGTTTTCAGCCGTTTCTCGATCTGACCCATCCGTTCGACGTCGCGAAGATGCGCAAAATCGCCGAAGAACTCTATGGAGAGGTCATCGTGTTCGGCGGAACGATCAGCGCGGCGCGCGGCTGCGGGCTGGTCCGCACCCCGTTCGTGCAGCGTCAGAAAGGCCCGCTTTTCGACGTCTTCGGCGAGATCAAACGGTTGTTCGATCCCGACAACCGGCTGAATCCGGGCAAGGTGGTCGACGGCCGTTGGAGCCAGTTCACGCGAGACCTGCGGCCGACCATTCCCCGCTCATCCGTTGAAGAACAGCCGGCGGCCGGCGTGCCGCCGTCCGACGGCTTGCGAAACCTGGTGGAACTGCAGTTGAACTGGGAGCCGTCGCGAGTGATCGAGGCGGTCGACGACTGCAATGCTTGCGGCGACTGCCGGACACAATCGCCAAGCCAACGGATGTGCCCGCTGTTTCGCATCGGGGCGGCCGAGGAGGCCTCGCCGCGAGCGAAGGTCAGCCTGCTGCGAGGTGTACTCACCGGGCGTCTCGATCTAAACTGCCTTTCGACCGAAGAATTCAACCAGGTCGCCAAGCTCTGTTTTGGCTGCCATATGTGCCGCCAGGAGTGTCCGAGCGAGGTCGATATCCCCCGCCTGATGGTCGAGGGCAAGGGAGCTTACGTGGCGGCCAGGGGCCTGACGCTGAAAGATCACATCCTCGCGCGAAGCGATCGATTGGCGGCGTTGGCGAGTGTTCTGCCGAACGTCGCGAACTGGGCGTTGCGCAACGGCACGTCGCGATGGCTCATGGAACGAACCCTGGGCATCGCCCAAGGCCGAAAACTCCCGCGGGTCGTCCGCCGCACGTTTCTGCGGCGCGCCGCTCACCGCCGACTGACCAAGCCTCGCCGCCGGCGCGACCGAAACGTGGCCCTCTTCGCCGACACCTATGTCAATTACCACGATCCCCAACTGGGCGAGGCGCTACTGGCCGTCTTGAAGCATAACGACGTGGCTGTCTACGTACCTCCGAAACAGAAGCAAGCCGGTACGACGGCCATTGTCCTGGGCGATCTCGATTTCGCGCGACGACTGGCCCACCACAATGCGATGATCCTTGCCGAGGCCGTGCGACAAGGTTATCACATCGTGACCACCGAACCCGCGGCCGCCTTGACTCTTCGGCGGGAGTACCTCTATCTGTTTGACGAGGACGAAACCCAACTCGTTGCCGTGAATACGAGCGATGCCTGCCAGTACCTGTACGGGCTTCACGTCAACGGCGCACTGCGACTCGACTTCAAACCCATCCACGCTACGGTCGGCTATCACTGGCCCTGCCGCATGAAGGCGTTGGGTGTGGGCGCGCCGGGCCGAAATCTTCTCCGGCTCATTCCGGGATTGACCGTCCGCGAAATCGACGCCGGCTGTTCCGGCATGGCCGGCACGTTCGGACTGAAGGCCCAAAACTATCGCACCAGCCTTCGGATCGGCTGGGGGCTCATCTCGGCGCTGCGAGACCCCGACATCGAGGCCGGCGCGACCGAATGCAGCGCCTGCAAGATTCAAATGGAGCAAGGCACCGTCAAGCCAACTGTCCATCCCATAAAACTCCTGGCCATGGCCTACGGCCTCATGCCGGAACTCGACACGCTTCTTACCACTCGTGGAGAAAACTTGGTAACCACATGAGCGAGCATCCTTGGTATCGCGCGGGCCTTCGATTTCAATGCACCGGGTGCGGTGCGTGCTGCGGCGGCGCGCCGGGCTTCATTTGGGTGAATCAGGCCGAGATCGACGCAATGGCCGAAACATTGGGCATCTCGTCCGAAACGTTCGAAGCTCTGTACGTTCGCGCGGAAGGACGACGACGCACCCTTAAGGAGCGCGCCAACGGCGACTGCGTCATGCTCGACCTCAAGACGCCCCGCTGCCGAGTCTACGACGCGCGACCCAGACAGTGCCGAAGCTGGCCCTTCTGGTCATCCAATCTCCGAACCCCCGAAGACTGGGAACGAACCTGCCGCGACTGTCCCGGCGCGGGAAACGGCACTCGGATTGCGATGGAACGGATCGAACATTGTCGCGGCCTTATCCAGATCTGATGACTCGCCTCGCAATTCTAGGCAAACTGGGCGTTCTGGTTATGCGGATTTCGCGGAATTTGCGTTCTGGCTTGAGTTTCCCGATTATCTGGCCGATAGAGGATCTAGCCGTATGAATGACATCAGGGTCCGCGCTTCGGGCGGAGCCTGGCTGCGAGTAGAAATCGCCGTTACCTTTTGTCTTGCAACGACTTAGGTTCTGCTGGTCTCGATTCGCGGTTGTTATCGACGGCTAAGATCTTTGACAACAAGAACTTACCGAAAGTAGCCGATTCGTCGGCACAGGCCGCACGACCATTCGATTGGGGAGTGTCCAATGGTTTCTTTCGGGCTTGCGAAAACGATTGATCTTGACTCTAGTCGTTACGCCACCTACACTTGGAGCGACAGTTGGGCATCGTGGCTTTCCCTGTTTTCGAGGTTGGCGACGCATTTTCCGAGGGAGACTCGAGTCGTGACCAAAAAAGAAATCGTTCGGACCATTTCGGAAGAAATTGGGTTGACGCAGCTCAAGACGAAGGAAATCGTCCAGAAGACGTTCGATGCCATCGTGCGGACGTTGGTCGAAGACCGCCGTATTGAATTGCGAAACTTTGGCGTTTTCGAGGTGAAGCGTCGTGCTCCCCGAAAGGCCCGCAATCCCCGAACTGGCGACGATGTTTTTGTTCCCGAGAAATTCGTCGTAACGTTCAAGCCCGGCAAGGAGATGGAGCAACAGGTCCGCGAATTGGAGGAGCAGGCCGCGGCAGAAGCCCAAGCCCATACCGCTTCCGAAACCTCCGGCACGCCAACGGCTTACGGATCCGGTTCGCACGGTTCCTGACGCCCGACCGATTTTCGCCCGATCGCCGACGAGGCCCGGTTGCCCGTCGAAGGAACCGCGACGCGATGCGTGCAAGACACGACTGTTTTCCCGCTTTTCGCTGTCTCATCCCGTGCGGATGAACGGCCTTTTCCAAAACGCAAGCTGCTCCGAACCGTCGCCCTGGTCGGCGACAAGAGGTCCCTTCCAACGGTCGGAGGGGCAAATCGACGTGCCACGAGTGGAACCGCGCGGAGGATCGTTCGCGTGCGTGCTCGGCCTCGGTAAGTAAGATGATATTGCAGGGAACGAGGAAGTTACCCGAAAACGATTGCCGCGCGACCCGCGCGCCACGGACTGTTATTCACGGAGGAGTTGAATCATGCGCAAGTTGCTCTTGGCCGCCGCGCTAAGCTCGCTTGTTTGCACGAACGTCGGATGCATCATTCCGGCCTATTCGGGCGACCCGGTGCGTCGAACCCAACAATTGCTATTCACGTCGGACGACCTCCGCGCCGCGGAGGACGAATGGGAACGAATCTGGTTCCTTGACCAGCCGAGCCACATGAAACCGTACCGCACCCACGGCGGCATCATCTAGCCCAAGTTGATCAGCTACAGCGACA
>DOEZ01000077.1 GCA_003532715.1 Planctomycetaceae bacterium | reverse complement strand
GTCCATCGCGTCCATCGCGTCCATCCATTCCGGCCGAGCCCAGACGCACCTCGGTGGCTACTTCGCGAGATATGGATTGGCCCATGCGAAATCCCCCTCGTTGTTCCGCCCCTTCAGGGGGATCATGTCGTTGATGCCGTTTCCCCAGGGCAACGCCCTGGAAAAACGATACACAAAAGAGAATCGCCCTGAAAGGGCAAAACCGGTCCTTCGACCGGCAACGCAGTCGTTACCTCTTCGATCGTCCTTCGAGCTCCTCGTCACCCAATCCTACAATCGCTACCGCACGCGTTCCGCTCCTCTCCTTCCAGTAAAAGGTCACTGACCGACCTGAAAGGTCGCTTCTTCAAATGGCTGAATCACGACGAACCCATTGCCCGTGAATCGCGATTGAAGCGAATCGCCGCTGCCTCGGCCGAAGAACGTCTTTAGCGAAATATCGGTCACCAACTCGGGTTCGAGATTTCCCGACCATGCCACCGTCGCGTTCGGATCGGTCGTGATCGGTCGCTCGGGCGTGACGCGCAGCGTGATCGGGTCGTAGTGGGTTGTGATGGCAATCATACCGGTCCCTTCGAGCCGCACGTTGAACAGCCCGCCGGCGATCACGCTCGTGATCCGACGCATCATCTTGATGTTCCACTGAATGCCGTCTTCAAACGCCAGCAGATCGTTGCCGTTGACGAAAATGGTCTCGCGCTGAAGATTCAGTATCGTGACCTTCTTGCCCGTGTCGGCCAAGTAGAGTTGCCCGCGTCCTTCGGCCTTGGTCAGTCGGGCGCCTTCGCCGCTGACGGCCTTCTTGAGCATGCGTCCAAGCCCGTGTTCGAGAATCCCCTCGCGGGTGAACTTGATCTGTCCGGCATAGGCGACCATCGAGCCCATTTTGGTCCAAATGCGGCCGTTCAGGTTGATTTCCAGCACCCGGTCGGTTTCCAGCTCGAAGAGCCCTTCACCCCGATCGCGCTGGATAGTGTTTTCAACGAACTCGGCCAGCGAATAACGATTCATCGTCTTGGTTCTCCATGTCGGTGACAACAAATAACCGTCGTTCAGCAGACTATTCGTCTGTTGCTTCTCGATATTGTCCTTCTCGCACGCTTCGTATTCTAGAAATCCGGGGTCCAGGGCCGCAATCATCGCCGCTCGGCCGCTCGCCGCCCCACCCTACGCTTGCTCCCATTTCTACTTGCGTCACCTTCTCGCTATGGTCTTGCTCGTAACACGTTTTCGCCGCGCGCACGCCGGCCACCGACCACAAGAACGAGGCACGCCAGCATCGCCAACACCGTGGGTTCGGGCACGGCCGTCGAGGGGTTGCCTTGTTCGACCGTCACGCCATGGCCCCAGTGGGCCGCCAAGATAGCCGTATCGAGCGTGTTGATCACCGTGTCGTTATTGAAATCACCTTGGGCCCAGCCGCCGGTTTGGCCCCAGTGGGCCGCCAAGGTCTTGGCGTCATCGTCATCCACCTTGCCGTCGCGGTTGGTGTCGCCGGGGATGGACTCGGGAACGAACGCAACTCGGAATCCGACGTCCGGGGTCTCGAACTCGGGCACCAGGGGGCCGCCGGTCCCGTAACCACCACGGGCGGTAGCAAGCAGGGCCGCGGATGGGTAGACGAATGATCCACCGCGCAGTGCAATTCGTGTCTGATTCCACTCCCAAACATTGCCGCCCTGGTCGTACGTCCCGTAGGCGCTATCCGACAACTGAAATTCGCCTCGGTTCGTGGTGTAGTACGGCGAGTCGAGGGGAATCGACGTTCCCCAGTAATTTGCGTTGTTGCCCGGATTGGTTGTTTCCGTCATATCATGGCCCGGCGTTGATGGTGCGTCCACGCCGGTCGGATAGTCCCAATAGTTGCCTGTCGGCCCGTCGTTCTTATGATACGCGGCCTTGTACCACTCATTTTCACTCGGCAGCACCCAATGGCCATTGCCCGCCGTCCATGTCGCGCGGACCGCCGCGCTGGGAATGCCAACCGTCCAGTCCGGGCCGGTGCCGGTGATGGTATAAGTGCCCTGTTCGGTGCTGCCGTTACCCTGACCGTTTTGCAGCCAGTTGACAAAACGGAGGGCGTCGTACCAACTGACGCAATTCACCGGTCGGTTGGAATAGTCCGAGGCCACACTGTAGGTATAACTGCCCGACTCGCCGCTCCGTTGGATCTTGCACCCCGAGAGCGCAGTCCACATCGACGTGCTGTACAGTCCATAAGGGTCCGTGGCCGCCACGGCGTTGAGAAACGCGGCATACTGCGCGGCCGTGACTTCGTACTTGCCGATCTGGTAGCTGTAGCCCACCGCGCCGTAGCCCGTGCCGTCCGCCACGTTGCCCGAATTGTCTACCGGCACCATGTCGATGGATACTCCCGCCCATACATTGACGGCGGAAGCGAAGAGGGTTACCGTCAACAGAATTCTGACGATTGCATCGCGGGACATCGGCATGATCCTCCACCAAAGCAAGTAAAGGCAAAACACTGATTATCTGAGGGAAAATGAGGGCGGATTTCTCGCCAGTCGGCGTATCCCAAAACCTGGCCGCGCCCGCGCGTTCCACTCCTGAAGAAACTGCCACCGATCAGTGTAGTAGAAATGGAGGGTTTCGACAAGTCCCGCCCGAGTA
>DOEZ01000507.1 GCA_003532715.1 Planctomycetaceae bacterium | reverse complement strand
TGGATATTATTTGCGTCCTCGACCACGTGGTTATTCGTCAGGATGTGCCCCTGCCGGTCGAGCACGGTGCCGCTTCCCTCGCCGGTCCCCTCGCTCGGCACGTCCATCATGAAAAAGCGATTCGACTGGATCGTCCGGGTCGTGATGTTCACCGCGCTACGGTTCGCGTCCTCGTAAACCCGCACGCTCACCTGTTCCTCGGGCGTGAGGTCCGCGGCGGGCATCGTCGGCGGACTCTGAAACGGGGCCTGGACCGCCGGCACGGGCGTCGTCGCGCCGGGCACGACCTGCGCATGGGCCGACAATTGCGCCGGGGGCAGCGTCGTCCAAGTCAAACCGACCGCCAAGCCGAACAAGGCCGAGCCAAGGCAAAGAACCAGGGTCGTTTTGTTTCGTATCAGGTGTCTCATGAATCGGGCTCCTCCGGCCTTAGCCACAAGGGGGGTCTATCGTGGGCAACGGTACCACTGTCTATACATCGTATTGGGCGAATTGGTTCGAGACCAGTCTAATTTGGCCGCTTCAAGTTCACGAGTTACGTTCGAATGCCGCAACGACCGAGCCCCAACCGTGAGGGAGAGGGCCCGTCGCGTAACTGACGAACTGGAAGCGGCACTGCGGAAAGGAAACCGGGTCCGTGTGAACTGTTTTTTCGGGAACAAGAACGAACAAATCGTGCGACCCGTTATCGTGCCCGCGTTCCCTTTGACTCCGTCGAACGCCCCTCGATATTCTGACCTTGCGCCCTAAAAATCAGGGGTATTTCGAAGTGATATCTGAATATAGGCGAACATAGCACCGAACAGGAATAGGATACCGAATATGCCCCCTATGACGGCACCTGGACGCCCCCCAACTAGGAATCCGATCGGCCAACCGATGCTTATCCCAAGGCCAAGAAAACCAATCAGGCCCAACACGACGGAGTGTACATCCGCGTTAGCTCTCAGCAGTCCCATCGTCGTGGCGAGCATAAGCATCGCAACAAGTGTCAAACGTAAACTAATCTGGCCTCTCCCAATCATCAGCTCTTAGCTCCATGTATCAAGGTACACCAGCATTGTCCGCAGAAGAATCACGCGGTCGGAACCCATCGAGTCGTGGAGGCGAGGACGTTCATGGGTGTCCGGAATCGCTGTTTCGCCTTGCCACGGGAGGTAATCCGATTTCCACTCGCCACTTGGATCGTTCCTCTCTGGTCTTGTCACGGTTCTCTGCCCACCACTTCTCTAGCGCGGCCGTATCCTTTCGATGCGCTTCATCCAAATACTTGTACGTGGGCAATCCGATTTCTTGAAGGGCGTCAAAGACTGATGCGAAATGAATCGTCTCGTTTCTGCTGGCGCGAAACAAGGCTGGTACGGCAGGATCACCGATATATGCAA
This sequence comes from Planctomycetaceae bacterium, assembly GCA_003532715.1. Classification (GTDB taxonomy): domain Bacteria; phylum Planctomycetota; class Planctomycetia; order Pirellulales; family Thermoguttaceae; genus UBA11386. The sequence goes on along the minus strand of DOEZ01000507.1, from coordinate 1,407 downwards.
GAGCACGCGCGGCATGTAGGACTGGAATTCGATCCTCGCGCGAGCATGGTCCATTCCATCTGAAATCCTTGTCCAAAAGCTTCTTTTCGTAGAACTCGACTGATTCCATCACAACAGCATTTTCCCGGTACGCCGCGTCCTCGTCCGGCCTCCGCGAGACCGTCTCCGGCCTATTAGAACACGCTGTCATGGACGCTAGAACGGAAACCACAACCATGTATCGTAGGCTGCCAAAACCAGGAAACCGCGTAGCTGTTACTGCCATCAACATAATTGAGGGTCTCCACTATTTCGCGGTCTCTCACGCGGGACGAGATTGAATCTCCTGCCTTTGCTCATTTCAAATGGCGAGGGGCCTCTGGCGTAACGGACGAACTGGAAACGGAACTAGCTCCGTCACTGCCTCGATTCGCATCCGGTGCCGCGAGCGGGTGGACATCGGAAGACGTAGATCGCCCAGCCCAAGGCGTCTCTGCCCCATTTCAAGTAGGCGGATTTCTGCTTCGCCATGCGCTCGAGTAGTTCTGGAACGTCGGCGTCATCCGGGTCGGTCCGCGCGTAGTCGGCAACGGCAAGCCACTGAAGACCTTCGTATCGGTCCCAGTCGTCCTTGCTGCTCACCAGCGTATGCACGAGGTCGAGCCCTAGCCGCTGGCCGGCTTCGACGTTCTCCGCGTGGGTTCCGAAGGCATCTCTTGGTAGCCCAAGCGCCTGCAAGTACTCGTCCGGCGGCTCCTGCAACCAGAACGGCTCGCCGACGATCACCCAGCCGTCGGGCTCGGCCATGCCCAGCAGCGCGTCGAGAGTTTGCGCATGCCCGCCGAAAACCCAGCTTGCCCCGATGCACGAAGCGAGAGCGAGGCTGCGGGGCGTGTCGGGTTTGAAATCAGCACCATCCATTTGGGTGAAGGTGATTTTGGCGTGTGCCGCCCGCGTCGCGAGCCTTCGTTGTGCGTCGGCGATGAAGAAGGGCGAGAGGTCCACGCCCACGCCGCGCACTGCGTAGGCCTCGGCCAGGCGTATCAGGAATTCGCCCTTCCCGCAGGCGATGTCAACCACGCGCGCGGCTGTCGGGAGCCGCACCAGGTCGACCAAGCGAGCTAGCTTCTTCTCGTTCGTGGGATTGCATACCACGTGCGGACGATGAATGACGTCGTAGAACTTCCACATATCCATGATTCGATTCCTTCGGTGTACTCGGTTTTCTCGGCGGTTCGACAGTGTGACCGTGCCGATTGGTTTTTCGGGTTTGCCCACGTCCGTGGCGGGGGAGTCGGGCCGCCGTTTGGCATGGGCAAGTTTTGCAACAATACTCTTTGCTGTTGTTTTTGGTTTACGTCGTTTGGCGGCGAGGACAAGTTGCCGCTGTTTAATGTTTTAGGACGTGGGCCGTTTTTCGTAAGTCGC
>DOEZ01000028.1 GCA_003532715.1 Planctomycetaceae bacterium | reverse complement strand
CCGCGCGTCGTCGCCTTGGCCCGGCTCTTGTCGCGACGGCTCGCCGGTTTCCGACGGCGGCTGGTCCGACGTTTGTTTCGTCTCGGAGCCGGTCGGGCCTTCTTGCCTCGTTTCATCCGTGACTTGGGGTTCGTCCTGGGGCCGGTTTTGGTCGGCCCCGTCGCGGCCCAGTGCGTGGCGCGAGCTCTCGCGATCGGGTGTCGTGAACTTCAGCGGGAACTGCGAAATCTCGTATTCGGCGGCCGGACGCGGAACCAGCGCGGCGACGAACAAGATCGAGAGAATCAGCACGGCGCCAAGCGTGAGCCACGCGCCGGCCATTTCGACCGGCATGGCGACGCCGCGCTGCCGCAGGTATCGGCGGAGCCCCAAAAAGCTGGTCGTCACCAACAGCCCGAGGCCCGAGCCGACGTACCAGCAGAACAGCGAGAACGCGGCCTGGCGGCGAGCGACGTCGGCGACGGGGATGAACATTTGGCCCAGTCCGAACAGGGGCAAGGCGGCCAGCGAGAAATAGAGAATCCACACGCCCGGCGCGTGCATCTTGCCCGACACTTCGCGACGCGGATGGGCTTCGTCGCGCATCCGGCCGACGCGTTCGGTCACGCCTTCCGGCTCGGAAGAGTCATTTTTGTCCTTGTCGGCCATCTCGCCGTTTGCCGAGTCGTCGGCCGCAGCGCCGTCGGCCGTTTCGCCGGCCGACTCGTCCACCGCCGAATCGACCGTTTCGGCCTTCTTGCGGCCGAACCGGGCCAGTTGCAGCAACCCGTGGCCCGACGAATCCTGCGTTTCGTCGATGAGCGTGCAGTCCCAAGTGATTTTGTGGGCGGCCCACCAGGCCAACCCGAGTATGACGAAGGGGAGAAACATGACGTTAGCCAGGTATGAAACCGCGATTCCGGTCGCCCCGGCCAGAGCCACGCCGTACATAAGCGCCCGCTCGGGCCCCTCTTCGATCGAAATACGCGCGATCAGCACGATGGCCACCGTGAAGCAGCTCAGTATCCAATGCATCCGCATTTCGTAGGCCCCGCTGTACGTCACCGACACGATGAAATGGAGCAAGCTCCCGACCATCAGCATGATGAGCACCGGGCTGATGGCGATGGCGATGTAGTCGGCGAGTGTCTTGTCGAGACGCGGCATTACGGTTCCTCAAACGAGTACATAATCCCGGCACACGTCGGGCAGCGCGTCGCGGTCGCGGAGCTGCCTTGCTTCGATTCCCTCGGCCGCGAGCCGTCCGGCCGCTTCGGCGAATTCCCAATCCTCGTACGCGATGACGATCGCCGTCACCGCGCGGCCCTGCCGCCGCAGATTGCCCAGGGCTATCGCCGTCTCGGGCGTCGCGCCGGGCAAGATGGCCAACACGGTCGCGTCGCGCGGCATGCGCGGGGCCGTCTCGCCGACGAGCGCGGGCAGGTCGAGCCCGTCGGTCAGTTCGACGCGAGCCAGCGTTTCGAGAATGCGAGTGAGCTGTTCCGGCCCGCGGCACGTGTTGACCACCTGGGGCCGCAGCCGGTCGGAGTATTCGAGCATCTCGATGCCGCGCCGCGCGGCCTTGCGGGTTCGCGGGTCGGGGTCCCAGCCTTCGCGACGGATGCGATCGACCGCGTCGCGCCCGTTGGTGACCAGTCCAACCTGTTGATCCATCTGATACAGCGCGTTGGCCAGCGATGCGGCGGCCGTGACGGCTAACTCCGAACGGTACGGCCGATGCCGCCAGTCGTAGGCCGCCTCGTNNGGCGACCGACGACGGCTCGTAAACCTTGCTGTGAAGCACGCCGGTCCGCGCGGTGGCTCGCCAGTTGACCCGGTTCAACGGGTCGCCCGGCTGATACATTCTCACGCCGGCGATCCGCGTCGGGTCTTCGTACAGTCGATGCATCATGCGCACTTCGCCGATCGGCCGTCGCGAGGCCACGTCGTAGCCTTCCAGCGCGACCACCTCGGGATAGACCAGCACGAAATGGGGCGGCGCGGCCATGTGCCAGCGGCGATGCAGCCCGAACACGTCGCCCGTCTCGAGCACCAGCGGGCCGATCTGGTAGTAGCCTCGCGCGTTGAATTCGATCTGATAGGGATACGTCTTGCTCGCTCCGCCCAGCAGCATCGCCAGATGCAACCGACGGCCCTGCATGCGGATCTTCGCCGGTCGCGCGATCAGGGCGTCGCGCGGCAGCAGATCCTCCATGAGCACCCAGACAACCGGCAGTTTGCCGCCGTTTTTTACCGTCACGACCACGGCCACCTTCTGGCCGACGGTAGCCGACAGGCGGTTGCACTCGCGCCGCGCCGTGAGGTTCTCGGTCCACCGCCGCGCCATGAAGCGGCTAACCAACATTACGCCCAACAGCGCGTACATGGCGTAGACCAACAGCCCCAGTTGAAAAACCAAGGCGAAAAGCAACAGCGCAATGCTACCGAGAAACCACTTCATTCCCCATCCACTACTCCTTTCCCGACAGGATAGGCACGGGCACCGTCGCCAACACCTCGCTGACCACGTCGGCCGCCGTCACCTTGCGCAGCCGGCTTTCGGGGCGGAGGATCATCCGATGGGTCAATACCGACTCGGCCACTCGTTTGACGTCGTCGGGTTGCACGAAGTCCCGCCCCTGGATCGCCGCCATCGCCTGCGAGGTGCGAAACAACGCGATCGACGCCCGAGGGCTGCCGCCCAGGCTCAAGTCCTCGTGGTCGCGCGTGAAATGCACGATCTCGGTCAGATAGGCCCGCACCTTTTCATCGACGTGAACGGCGCGAACGGCCTTTTGGCAAGCGACAATCTGATCGGCCGTCACCACCGGCTTGAGCTGATCGAGCGGATGCCCGAACTGGAGCATTTCGAGCATCTTCAGCTCTTCCTCCATCGTCGGATAGCCGATGCTGAAGCGGACCAGGAAGCGGTCCAGCTGGGCCTCGGGCAGCGGGAAGGTTCCCTCGTGGTCGATCGGGTTCTGCGTGGCGATGACCAGAAACGGCGGAGCCAGCGTATGCGTTGTGCCGTCGACCGTCACGCGGCCCTCGGCCATCGCCTCCAACAGCGCGGCCTGCGTCCGCGGCGTTGTCCGGTTGATTTCGTCGGCCAACACGATCTGGGCGAAGATCGGCCCCGGGCGAAATTCGAACTCGGAGGTCTTCTGGTTGAAGATCGACGCGCCGGTCACGTCGGTCGGCAGAAGGTCGGGCGTGCATTGAACTCGCTTGAAACGGCAGCCGACGCT
>DOEZ01000642.1 GCA_003532715.1 Planctomycetaceae bacterium | reverse complement strand
GACGCTGTCCGGCGGTGAGGCGCAGCGGGTGAAGCTGGCGAGCGAGCTGCAGAAGCGGTCCAACGGGCGGAGCATCTACGTCCTCGACGAGCCGACCACCGGCCTGCACTTCGAGGACATCCGCAAGCTGCTGATGGTGCTGGAGGGCCTGGTCGACAAGGGCAACACGGTCATCACCATCGAGCACAACCTCGACGTGATCAAGACGGCCGACTGGATCATCGACCTGGGCCCCGAGGGGGGCGAGGCCGGCGGAAACGTCGTCGCCGCCGGAACGCCCGAACAGGTCGCCGAACTCGACGACAACCACACGGGCCGGTACCTTCGCGAGGTAGTATCGACATGACAAAGGTTGCCGTCCTTGCTTCCTGCTCGCCGTCAGAGTCCTTCGAGTTCCCTTGTGAGCAGCTTCGCTCCGGCCGCGACCAGCTTCGCGCATCGTCGCGCTTTGACGCCCTCGGCCAATTCTCGCCGTCCTTTCTCGGTGGTCAGGTCCAATCCACACAAGGTGCGACAATCGGTCGCGCCAAATTCGCGTTTGAACTCGCGATACACGCGGCCGGCCGCCTGGGCGATCCGCTCCTTCTTCTTGGCGTAGTCGTCTTCCTTTGCGGAGATCGCCAAAGAAAGGACCAAGGCCGCGCCGGTCAGGATGCCGCACGTGTCTCCCTGAAGCCCGACGCCGCCGGCAAGTCCGAGGGCGATGTCGGGCACCAGGTCGCTCTTGATATGCAGTGATTCACAACCCGCCAAGAGTAGCGATTCGCTGCAACTTCGCTTGCCCGGCAGAAAATGTTCGACGGCGGAGTTTGACAGGCCATCGATCGAAGGCATGTCTTCGGTGGAGACTTCGGGAGATTTTTCGACCGAGGCCCCGTTCGCGGTGGCGGCTATCGCAAGGCTTGTCGCACACGACTGCAAGAAATCGCGTCGTTTCACTGTTTCTTCTCCGTGGTCACAATGAGGTACTGGTTGTTTTCATGGGACGTTCCATCACGGGATGTCCAGATCGAGGACTTGGTGGCCCGGTTTCACTTCCCGCGACAGCGGCGTGGTGGACGCCGCAGTGTATGGCTCGGGCACGCGAGAACGCCGCACGAGCTGGGGTGTCGCGGTGTCCTCCATTGCCGCGTCCATCTCGCCGTGGTCGCGACGTTGAATCCCCGTGGCGACCGAAAGATCTTGGATTACGACTTGGTGGACGCCGACGACTGCGCCCTCTTGTTGGTTGTCGTGACGCAGACAGAACTTCCCTTGGCTATCCGTAAGACCCGTCGAATGGGGCGACTTGATATTTTTTGCCGTGCCGGGCAGAAAAGTCACCAGGCAGTTGTTCAACGGTTTCCCGCCGAGTCGAAGCGTCCCCTCGACCGTGGCCGTGGGCTCGCTCGCCGTGCAGCCCGTCAGAAGCAACAGGGCAAACACGAACCATCGGTCATGCAGGAGGGGGAGGACGCGGGCGCGCGAGCAGGCAATCTGCTCGCCGCTCGCTATTCGCCGCATTATTCGCGACGTATTGTCGGCGATTTTCATGACCCGTCCTCCGCGATCGTCTCGCCGCCGTCTCGCGTGCTCAGGGCTCGCAGGACGGCCAGGGGGATGTGTTCGGAATAGAAGCGGACCGCGCCATCGGCCGTCGAGAGGTTGGCGCCGCCCGGGTGGCTGCTGCCGAAGGCGCAGACTCGCAAGTCGATGTAGTACTTGAAGTCGGCAGCGCTGCCGGCCGGCGGACTTGCGGCGGCGCGATCCTCGAAGCCGAACGGCAAACGGTAGTTGATCGGCGAGTAGCTGCTGAGCGTAACATGGCCGAGCACCAGGCGACTCGCGCCGCACCAGTTGCCGTAAAACCGAAACTCCCAGTCAAAACCGGCCGCCGCGAACGTATCGTAGTTCGGATCCCAACGGCTGCGTTCACCGAAGAAGAGCGTGTGACTCGCACCGTCGGTGATTTCGGCGATGCGCACCGGACGCTGGCCGGGTTCGGGCTCCGAATTGGGACCGGCCATGACAAAGACGCCATCGGCCATGAAAAATCCGGAGTCAGGATGATACGACCGCGTCCCGCCGTTGCCGCCGTAGTTGGTTACCGAGATGTGCCGGGGCGGCATTACCGTTCCCTCAATGTGCTTCGATCCGTAGTCCAAGGGATTATCGCCGTGAGGCTCGGACGGACACAACAGATTTGGGCCCCTGGCCGCGACAGATGCCGTGTCGCCGATGAAGGCGAGGTCCGGGTCGCCAAAGTCCCACATGTCGAAGAGGTTGACATGTTCGAGGTAGGGCAGCATGTGGACGAAGAGGCTGATGCCTCGCTTGCGCGAGCTTGGCGTCGTGAAATTCCAGCCGGTAAGATAGGCCGGCGGAAAACAGCCCACGGCCTCGTGGTAATGGTGGGCGGCCAGCGAGAGTTGCTTAAGGGTGTTGGTGCATTGCATTCGCCGAGCGGCTTCGCGAGCGGCTTGCACGGCCGGCATCACGAGCGAAATGAGAATTCCAATGATCGCGATGACCACGAGAAGTTCGACCAACGTAAAACCGCCAAAGCAACGAGCCCAAGACGGCGCGCACCGGCGTTTCTCGTTGGGGCGGAGCCCGGAGACACTCCGGACCGCGGACCAGGTCCGCTTCGGCGGACCGGTCACAAGATCATAACGAGCCATGTGTCTCGACCTTTCATGATTAGGTTCCTTTCCAAAAGAGTTTTCGAACCAATAGCAAAAAATGCTTGGGTGCATGCGGGAAAGCATAGGGTCTTCATCGACCCATTCAACGCCAACCACGCGATGCACACCAATACGATACTCGATGGGCACGGTGGCTGACCAGGGGGCTCAGCGTCGCCCCCCGAGGGAATGGCTCGGAGTTCTGGATGTGTGGATTTCTTTCGAGAAACTCTGGCGTCGAGAACCACTCTTGTCTTCCGATTTGACAATCTGGCCATTCTCTATTGCCCGTCCTCCGCGATCGTCTCGCCGCCGTCTCGCGTGCTCAGGGCTCGCAGGACGGCCAGGGGGATGTGTTCGGAATAGAAGCGGACCGCGCC
>DOEZ01000108.1 GCA_003532715.1 Planctomycetaceae bacterium | reverse complement strand
CCCGGGGGCCGAGTGCGGGGCCGCCTATTCTTCGATTACTTCCTTGACCAGTTTGACGAAATGGGGCGTCTTCTGCGAACCGCTAAGTTCTTCGGCCTTCTTGTCGGCTGTCCCTCGGTCGGAGTATTCAAAGATCGCCACGCGACGTAGCGATTGATTGAACACTCCCCAGAATGCTTTGAGCCGCACTTCCTTGGCCACTTTGCTCCGACTTTTGCGCGGGGCAGCGACTTTCTTGGCTACCGTCTTCTTCTTGGCGACGGCTTCCGTCTTTTCCGCCGCTTCCGCAGCTTCCGCCTGTTCGCGCAACTCTTTTCGATTAACGATCTTACGTGCCATCGTTTTCCCTCGGGAGGGTTTGAGTTCGGTTGCCGTTTCGCCAAGCCGGCGGGTCGCCGCATCGGTTGAAGCGCGAAGACCCATCCTCCACATGGGGGATACAGCCACCCAGGTGACGTTCATCATAACCGATTGGCGCTCCGATGGCCAGTGGCCCGATCGTCCTGGTTAGGCTTCTTCGGTCATGGTCGCAAGCCGGAGAGCCATTCGCGTGGCTTGGCGGAACTTGACCAGGTCGAGTTTCTCGCCCGCCGTATGGGCTCCGATCTGGCCGGCGCCAAGCGTGACGGTCGGCGCGCACTCGGTGCTCAGGAAGTTGGCGTCCAGGCCGCCGTTGGAGACCTTTCGGACGGGAGTTCCGCCCATGGCGCGAACGGCCGCCTCGCACGAGACCACGGCCGGCTCCTTATCGCCCAGTCGGAACGATTCGTAGTCGACTACGGCGTTGATTTCGACGCTGCCGCGGCGTCCATCGGCGGCGCGCACCGCCTTGGCCGCGTCGTGAAACGCCTTTTCCATCGCCGCGACGATCTTCTTGCGGAACGCCGCATCATGGCTTCGGGCCTCCGCGCGAACCAAGGCGCGAGGGGTTACCACGTTGGTGGCGTCGCCCGCCTGAATTACGCCGACGTTCGACGTGCCCGACTTCGACCCCTTCTTGACCAGCCCGAGCCATCCGTCGTTGTGGAGTTGGGCGACCGCCAGGGAAGCGATCGTGATGGCGCTCGCGCCGTTTTCGGGGTGCAATCCCGCGTGACTGGCGATGCCATGGATGTCGATGGTGAGGCGGCAGGCGCCGGTGGCTCCGACGATCAACTCCTCGAACTCGCCGCCGTCGAAGTTGATGCACATCTCGGGTTTTCCGAGCGCCTTCAGGTCGACCTGTTTGACGCCTTGGAGTCCCAATTCCTCCTGGACGGTCCAGAGGAAGACGAGCGGCGGGTGGGGCAGGTCGCTTTTGAGGACTTCGAGCGCCGTGTTCAACACGATGGCCACGCCGCTACGGTTGTCGCCGCCGAGGGCCTTATCCTTTTGTGCCGGCATCATCATGTCGCCCTTGACGACCGGCGTCGTCCCGACGCACAGTGGAACCGTGTCCATGTGGGCCGAGAACATTCGCGCGCCGGCGTTCTTGATCGCGGCCGGTCCGCGGCCGGGCAACTTGCAGATCAGGTTGCCGACCTGCCCGGGACGCGGCGTCTTCCGATGGGCCTGATCCGTCTTGACGGTCGACTTGGGCACGCCCGCCGCGAGAAGCTGCTTGGTGAGATAATCGGCCACGGCCTTTTCCTCGCAGCTTGGCCCCGGGATGTTGAGCAACTCGAGCAGAAGTTTCTCGGCTTGTTTCAGGTCGGGCTCCGGAGCCGCGTTGTCCGAGCGAGCCGGGGCGATCGACGTCTTCTTGGCTGGGGTCGTTTTCGTCTTCTTCATGACTGGGCATCCGCGATTCAAGGGTTTCGGGGCACACGACCGACGCCATGCGGCCATGGATTGCCCTTATCCTAGCGAGCCGAGCCGGATTGGCAAGCCTTCACCCCCCGGACTCGTTGCCACGCGGTCGGAAATGTCTATACTCAACGGTAGAAGGGAAGGGGACCGTGGTTCCGGAAGAGATACGGAATGGACGCCGTCCCGGCACGATGGAGCAACTTGGATCGGGAGTTTTCATGCGGATTTTTCTGGCCGGCATCATGCAAGGTTCGTTGGCGCACGCCGCCGTCCACGATCAGGACTATCGGCGGTACCTGAAGGAGTTACTGGCCGAGTACTTGCCGGACGCCCATGTGTATGACCCCCTGGCCGATCATGCCGACTCGATCGCGTACGACGACGCCTTGGGTCGCGAGGTCTTTCTTCGTCACAACGAGATGTGCCGCGACGTCGACGTACTGCTGGCCTTCGTGCCCGAAGCCTCGATGGGCACGGCGGTCGAGATGTGGGAAGCCTACCAAAACGGCGCGGCGGTGATCGCGATCAGCCCGCTGGCCGTCAACTGGGTAATTCGTTTCTTGAGCCATGTGGTCTATGTCGACCTGGACGCGTTCGAAGCCGACCTTTGCTCGGGCCGGCTAGCCGAGCGAATTGCCGAGATACGCGAACGCCGATGATTCACCTGCTCGATCAAACGCCCGAACAGCTTCAGGCGTGGCTCGCCGGCCACGGCGTGCCCGGGTACCGCGTGCGGCAGGTGTGGCAGTGGATTTATGCCCGAGGGGCCGACAATTTCGACCAAATGACCGACTTGCCCGGCGAGTTGCGCCAGCGGTTGGCCGCCGAATTGGCGATTTGGGAAACCCGGGTGGCGGCCCACCACAAGGCCGACGACGGGGCCGAGAAGCTGCTTCTGGAATTGGCCGACGGCGAGCGGATTGAGTGCGTCCTGCTGCGCGACGACCGGGGGCATTGCACGATCTGCGTCAGCACGCAAGTTGGTTGCGCGATGGGCTGCGCCTTCTGCGCCAGCGGGATGGACGGCCTGGTCCGCAACCTCTCGACGGGTGAAATCCTCGAACAGATGTTGCGACTGCGGCAATGCTTGGCCGAGGGCGAGCGGATCAGCCACATCGTGGTGATGGGGATGGGCGAACCGCTGGCCAATCTCGACGGCTTGCTGCCCGCCTTGGCCGTGGCCAGCAGTCGCGACGGGCTAGGCATCGGTGCGCGGCGGATCACCATCTCGACCGTGGGGCTTCCGGCCGGCATCCACCGACTGGCCGGGCTCAACCTGCAATACCATTTGGCCGTCTCGCTCCACGCGGCCGACGACGCATTGCGCGACCGGCTG
>DOEZ01000664.1 GCA_003532715.1 Planctomycetaceae bacterium | reverse complement strand
TTCGGGTACAGCGTCTCGATCAGCGCGTCTGTGGTCATTGTCGGGGCGAACGGCGACGATGACAAGGGCAGTAACTCCGGCTCGGCCTATATCTTTGAAAGCACTGATTCGGATTGGATCCCGATCGCCAAGCTCACGGCCAGCGATGGGACTACTGACGACTCCTTTGGCCGCAGCGTCTCGATCAGTGGCAATGTCGCCGTGGTCGGGGCACACTTCGATGATGACCAGGGAACCAACTCGGGCTCGGCCTATGTCTTCCACGACTCCGAGTCGGGATGGAACCAGGTTTCCAAGCTCATGGCTGACGACGGCGCGGCCAACGACTGGTTCGGTTACAGCGTCTCGATGAGCGGCGACAGGGTTCTCGTCGGGGCGTTCCAGGATGATGACAAGGGGGCGGATGCCGGCTCCGCCTACCTTTTCGAGGACACTGGCTCGGGTTGGATCCTGGTTTCCAAATTCACCGCCAACGACGGCGCGGCCGGCGACTACTTCGGCTACAGCGTCTCGATCAGCGGCACAATGGCGGTTGCGGGTGTATACGGCGACGATGACAAAGGCAGTTCCTCCTGTTCAGCCTACGTCTTCAATACCGTTCCTTTGCTGACGGAAGATACCGGCTGCAGAGACGACGACCAGATTACATGCGACACGACGCCCATACTGAACGTCCTATTCTCTGAACCGGCCTTCGGCGAGGACGACGGCATCGTGGTGCTTGACCCGAATAACGATCAGGTCTCGCCTGACTCGATTATCGGTTGGGGAACCAACATGCTCGTGATCGGCTTCGAGACGCCCTTGGCCGTCGACGGCGAGTATACGGTGACACTGGGCGGCAATGGCGCAATCACCGACGCCGCGGGTAACCCACTTGGCGGAGAGTTGGGTCACACCCTTACGTTCACCCTCGACACCAGCGCCCCCACCGCCGCGCATGTCCTCGTCAAAGGCTCCGCCTGGACCGATGCGTTTCTTGACTGGCTCGACGCTCAAGACCTGGGCGTCCCGGGAGCGGCGCGCCTCGGTTACCGGGTGCCGGGCGGCGGCGGGCAGTTCGACTCGCTTGGGTGGGGCAATATCGACATGGTTTCGATCGCCTTCAGCGAGGATGTGGTGGTGACGCAGAACCACGTGACACTCGCGGGCGTGAATGTGGCCGAGTACACGATCACGGGCTTTAGCTACGACCCGGCCACGTATGTCGCCACCTGGACACTCGCCCAACCGATCGCCGCCGACCGCATCGCGATCAGCCTGTCCGACGACGTCGAGGACATCGCGGGCAATGCGCTCGACGGCGAGTGGCACGACGCCCAGAGCCAGTTCCCCTCGGGCGACGGCGAGCCGGGGGGCCATTTCGGCTTCGGCTTCCACGTCCTGCCCGGCGACGCCAACCGCGACGGGGCGGTCAACGCCGTCGACGCTTCGATCATGGCGGCCCATTTCGGCCGAACGGGCGCCACGGCCCGGGTCGGCGATTTCGACGGAAACGGAACGGTCGACGCGGACGACGCCAAGATTCTGGCGGCCCACTGGGGAACGACGCTCCCGCCGATTCCCGAGGGGAGCCCCATCGAGCCCGTCGTTGACGAGCCGATCACCGACGAGCCCCCTTCAATCGACCCGGTTGCCGCGATCGACGCCGCGTTCGTCGGTCCGCTGCCCATCGGCAATCTGCCCTCGACACGACAACCGATTCAGCCGGTCCAACGAATCGGCAGACTCGGTATGCCAGAACAGAGGGCTTACGCCCTCCGCTCGCCGGACCTCCGCTCGCCGGAGGAGCTGCTCATCGAGACGACCCCCGACTCCTCAACAGCCGCACTGGATACTGCCCTGGCTGAGGAGTACGGCCCGGCGCAAGTTGGGCATGAACCGACAACGGCGCTATTCAACCGCCACGCCGCCTGGTCGAGCATGGTCGCCCGGCGACAATCGAATCGCCGAGATGCTGGAGACCTGGGCCGAGCCGAGTCAGCCGTCGATCTGCTTATGGCTGGGCGTTGAAGATAATAGGACGGAACGTCGCGAGCCAGGCGAGACCGCCAAACCAGAACATCACCGGTGGGAGGATTTCGTCGGGCAACGGCTGCAGGCAAGGTTGATTTGGCACGGCACGATCTCAATGTGATTCTGAAGCAGTATCTAAGGAAGACGCGATTGTCTCTTGCAGCGTGAAAGACTCGCGGCTGAAGGGCATGGTTGGCTCTCGGTTGTGTTTGCAGCGTATTCCCCCTGCTTGGCCTCCGGAAATCCCCGAACACGGTCGGGATCATGGACCGAGAGTTATTGGAGGATGCTCCGAGAGGGCGTTGTCGACATGTGGCGTACGCTCTTTGTCACAATCGACGCGCAGGCTGTCTCGGATCTCATCCGTTGGTTCGCACGACGATCTCATGCCGAGCGGCCCATGTGGCAACGTCCCGCTTCTGTATGGCGGCGGCCATGAGATCCGGGAACAGATCGGGCGTACACGCGAAGGCCGGCGCGCCGAGCGACGACATTCTTGCCGCCAATTGCTCGTCATAACAGGGAGCGCCGTCGTCACTGAGCGCCAGCAGGCAGATCATCTTCGTCCCGGCGGCGACGATTTCGGCCGTCCGACGCAGGAGTTGTTCTTCAACTCCTCCTTCGATCAGATCGGAAATGAGAACGAAAATCGTCTGTGAGGGACGCGTGATGAGCCGCTGGCAATAGCCGACGGCACGGTTGATATCCGTACCGCCGCCAAGCTGTGTGCCAAAGAGAACATCGACCGGGTCGTGAAGATGGTCCGTCAGATCGACCACCTCCGTGTCGAAGACAACCATCTTCGTGGTCACCGCGCGCAGCGACGCGAGCACGGCCCCGAAGATACTGGAGTAGACGACCGACGTGGCCATGGATCCGCTCTGATCGATGCAGAGAATGATGTCGCGCAACGACGATCGCTTTCGACCATATCCCACCAACTGTTCGGCGATGATCGTCCGCCGCTCGGGAATATAGTTCTGGAGGTTCTTGCGAATCGTGCGGTGCCAGTCAATCTCGCCGGCGCGCGGGCGACGGGTCCGCGTGGCCTTGCTCAGCGCGCCGCGAACGGCATCCGTCATCGGATTGCGAAGCCGCCGCTCAATTTCGTCGACGACCTTGCGAACGACGCCACGGGCCGTCTCCTTGGTTTTTTTTGGGATTACGTTCTTGAGTGACAGAAGCGTCCCGATCAGGTGAACGTCGGCGTCAATGGCTTCCAGCGTCTCCGGCTCCATGAGCATCTGATTGAGATCAAGCCGCTTCATCGCGTCCTGCTGCATGACCTGGACGACCGATTTGGGGAAATAGGCGCGAATATCGCCGAGCCAACGATTCACGTTGGGGCACGAGCTACCCAGGCCCGCCGAGCGATCCGAGTCGTAGAGCGCCTCAAGCACCCTGTCCATCTGCAGATCGTGGCTGAAGAGCTCCAGAGGAATGCCCTCTCCACCGTCACGGGCGGACTGCGCGGACTTGCCCAAAACCAATCGCCATCGCTTCAGGCGTTCTTCATTGGTGTTCGCCGTCATAGGTAACTCCAAGGATTTGGGCAAGCACGGGCAAGGCGAGCTTGGCCCGGTCGAAATGAACGTCGGTCGTTGTTGCCGAACCGGACGACCCAGTCGGATCGCGTGCGTCGCGGCCGAGGCGCTGCACCTTTTCGCCCATTTGCCGCCGCTCAGCGTGCGTGAAATCGGCAAAGGCCCTTCGCAGAAGGGGCAACATCTCGACGAAGGTGTCGCCGTGGAGTCCGCTCAGCCATCGGTCGAAAACCCGCCACACACCATCTTGGTG
>DOEZ01000458.1 GCA_003532715.1 Planctomycetaceae bacterium | reverse complement strand
CGTGAGCGTTCCGTTGTGTCCGCCCTTTATGTCGACGGCCAGACCAGCGTTCGAATCGGTTTGGCTGATGAGCCCGGCAATCGTGACGGCCGATTGGCCTCCGTCGATCATCAGGCCGGCATTGGTTGCGTCGTCGATGGCGACCTTGCTGAAGGTGTAGAGTCCGCCTGCGTCGGCGTCGGCATTGGTGATGCCGATGCCGGTCGAGACGTCCTCTAGATCGACGAGGTGATTGAATGTGTAAACACCCTTGGCGTCGTTGAAGACGAGGCCGGCCCCGGCGGTCGCCAGGACGACGCCCTGGTTGGTCACTCTTTCATTGAAGGTGAGCGTGCCCGTGTGATCGTTTTCGACCAGCACGGCCGTGGCGAGGCTCGAGTCTTGGGTAATGAGGCCCGTGAAGGTAACGTCGGACTCTCCGCCGTCGACATGGAAGCCGGCAACGCTCATATTGTTGATTTGTGTGTTGTCAAAGGTGAAGGTGCCGTCGGACTGGACGATGCTGACGCCCGTATCGCTGGTTCCCGCGCGGCGCTCGATCGTCGTGTTGCTGACGGTCGCGCCCACTCCGGCCTGGAATCGGATGCCGCCGTCCGAGGCGCCGTCGGCCTTGAATGAGTAGTTCTTAATCGTAGCCGATCGTTGGTTCTCGATGATATTGATGCCCCAACCGTCGCCACCCGTGCTCGTGACGTCGCCGATCTGGATATTCTCGCTGACGTTCGTCGAGGCGGGCTCGACCAGGTTCCATTCCAGGTGGATGTCGTCGCCGCCGACGCCGCTGAAGCTCGAATTCGTGATGGTCGGATTAAACGCCGCCACCTTGGTCTCGGTGCCGTTGTCGTCATAGGTGAGAAGAATCGGATTCAGCTCGATGCCGTTGCCCGCCGTGTTGGCGACGGTCACCCTGTTGATCTCGGCTTCGCCGATGCCGACGGCCGACGACACGATGCCGCGGCTGCCCGCGACATTCCCGCCGTCGATCGCCAGGTTCGACACCTCGTTATAGGAAAGCCGCGAGTTCGGATTGAAGCCGACCGCGTTCACGTCGATGTTCGTCGATGCGGCGCCCAACGTGACGGCCGCGCCGGCCGCATTGTTGATCTCGGGAACGGGGCCGGTCCACGAACCCGGCCGCGTCTCGGGCAGCCGGACCTCGCCCAACTGGAGCGTCGAAACCATGTGCGAGACGCCGTCTCCTTCGCCCAGCAGCCGCTGCAAGTCGCGCAGAACGATCGACTCGCCGTCGAACTCGCTCCCCGACCACAGCAAGACAATGTCTCCCTTCTTCGATCCCGCGAAGACGTCGTCGATGCTCGCGAACGGGTTCTCGTACGATCCGTCGCCCGGCTCGGTCGCCTCGCTGAAGGCGTGGACGACTTGGATGCTGTTGCCGCTTAGGTCGGTCAACGGCGCATCGCCCCGGCGGTGTTCGCGCCGCAGGGCAATGTAGTCGTTGCGCATCACCGGATCGCGGAGACGGTCGTCGATGCACCGGCCGCGATGTCCGAACAGGGGGCTGCGTCCCGGATACCAAACGACGGCGAAATTGACCCGCGTCTTGAACATGTCGTCGTGAGTGAGCGACAGTTCGAGCAAGGCGTCGCTTCCCAACCATCCTCGCGCGCCGACCTTGCCGCCGAAGGCCGTGTCGCCGTCCGCGTCCAGACCGTAGCCGCCGGCCAGAACCCAGGCGTCGTAGTCGGAAATTCGGCGGGCAACCTCGAAGTCGNNGACCCGTTCGAATCGGATCGCCATCTTGAACGAGGTCGCCAATCGGAAAGTTACCGTTGAGACGGAAGTCCCACTCGTCGCCAAGCGACTCGAGGCTGAATCCGAATTCGTTGAAGTAGTTGTCCAATTCGGTCTTCGCGCCGTCGTACCAGAGGGTGGCCCCGGCCACCCGGGTTCTTCCCATGCCGAGCCAGTCCTGGTGCAGCGCGCGAATACCACCGCCCACGTTCAAGCCCATCCGATCAATGTCCCCGAAATCCAGGTTGTATTGGGCGCTAAACAGCCACAGGCCGTTGTCTCGCGGCCGGTGCCCCTGGACGCCGATGCCGAACTGCCCATTGTCCTGGCCGTAGCGTTTCGTGTCGTAGTTGATTCGCATCGAAATGTCTCGCGTGCCGACCGTGCCCTGGTAGCCTTCGGTGAACGGCATTGCCGGGCCGCCGGGCATCATCTCTCCCGTCTGGGCGGACAATTGGTCAAGAGGCAACAGACCCGTCAGGAGTAACGCGGCTCCCAAAAAGGCGAGGGTCCGGCAAGCAGCAGCATGGGTCGTTATTTGGTGGAATGCCACAAGCGATCTCCTTCTTGGCCGTTACGTCCGCACTGTTCGAATCGAGTTGGTTCGCCAGACAACAGGCATGGACGATCCACTGTCCGGGCATATTCCTTGCCCAGGCAGAACAATCGGTACAATCGTTAAACTTGTTTGTCGGCACTTGGCTTGACTTTCCCCATCCGCGTGCGTCCAGAAGGTGTTGTCGTTCGTCCAACACACCCCCCGCATGATTATTCCTATTTCGCCAATCAACCTCATTCTGTCACTACATGGGTGTTTTTGCGTCGCACGGTCGCAAAAACCTGCCGGCTTCCGAGGCATGATTACACCCCAGAAGGGCCCCGTGGGCCGCGCGCCGACGGACATACCCCCGAAATGGAATCGAACTCGCCTTGATTCGCGCGGGGTGCGTCGCTATATTCCCCCGGCTTCGCCAGCGGCTGCGCCCGCTTGGCGTTTCGGAACGGAAGTCTCGTCATAGAAGGAGTTTCTCGTGAAGACAACGACTCGAAGGATTGCAGCCGCGTGTCTGTTCATAACGCTTGCCGTCGGCTGCGATCGGTTTGGCAGCGAACGGGTTACTTCATCGCCCGAAGCGGACAAGGCCAAGTCGCTCGGAAACGTGGCCGTGATCGACCTCGACGCGGTGGCCGAACAACTGGGACATAAGGCTCAGATTCAGAACGCCATCCGTCAGCGCGACAAGGACTACGCCGAGCAGTTGGGCGTCATCAAGGCGAATTACGAGCAAAAGCTCTCCGCGATCAAGCAGGAGACGGGCGAAACGCCAACGCCCGAACAGTCGAAGTACCTCGTGCAGTCCGCCAACGAGTTCACTCGAAGCCTTCAGCAAAACACGGCGAAGGCCCAGCAGGCGCTTGGTTCCTATCAGTCGTCACTCATTCAGCAGTATCGAGCACAAGTGAAGCAGGTCGCCCAGGAGGTGGCCGCCGAACGAGGTTTGGGGATCATTCTGACGAAGTCCGACACGGTTCTCGCTCACGACATGACGGTCGATATTACCGGCGCGGTGGTCGAGCGGATACGCGCCAAGCAGGCCGAAACCGCGCGAGCCAACGCCGGTGCGAACGCCAACGCGCGGGAGGATGTCGGCGACGCCTCGTCGCCGCGCCGCGAGGAGTCCTTTTCCGAGAATCGCAATGAGTAACGCTTGCGTCAAGCGTGATCTCGCATGGTTCCAAACCCGGACTATCTGACCGAAGCCCTCGAGACGTTTCCGCCGATTATCGGTTTCGCCGGACGGATCGACATCCGCGAGCCCTGGTCGGTCGGCGTGCCCGAGGGTGTTGCGCTCGTCGCAATCGTGACCAAGGGGAGTTGTCTGGCAATGCACCGGGGGAGACGCGAGCCGGCTCGCGTCTCGGCGGGTGACGTGCTGTTCCTGTCACCCGGCGCGGAACATCAACTCAACGTCAGTCAAGAAGCCAAGGGAGCTTCGACGTTCCCCGTGGAGCCGATGCGTGTAGGCGGCTTGCACGGGCAGGATGCCCGTGGCGCCCATGAAAACAAATGCGCGAGCGGTTCCCCGCCTCGGGCGAGCGAAATTCGGCGAAGTATCCCCCCGGCCGCCAACTCTCGGACGACGATTCCCTACCCCGACTGGATTGCCGCCGGTCGAGGCGAACATCCACACGTACTTTCCTGCCCGCAAGAAGAGAGAGGAACCGACGCATCGCTAATCGGCGGGCTGCTGGAGTTCGACGACCCTTGCGTCCACCCGTTTCTCTGGGCACTACCACCGTTGGTTCACGTGAGCGCGCAGGCAGCCGGTGAGTCCGTTCATCTCCAAAGTCTTCGCCGATCGATGGAGGCCGAGATTGCGTCCGATGCACCGGGCCGCGTCATGCTGATCCGCCGCTTCGTCGAGATCCTCTTGGTCGACGCGATTCGGCTATGCATCGAGACGACCGAAGAATCCGGCGAGAACCCGATGGGGTGCCTGCTTTATCCGGATCTGGGGCCGGCGTTGAACCTGATCCATCGTCAGCCGGAGAAGTCGTGGACGGTGGCTGAGTTGGCCGAGCACGTTGCCATGTCGCGATCGGCCTTCGCCGCCGCATTTACCGAGGCATTGGGCCGCCCACCCGTCCAGTATCTTCGCGAGCGCCGCATGGTGTTGGCCGGCCGTCTCTTGCGCAATCACTCGTTGGGCCTCAAGGAAGTCGCGATGCGAGTCGGCTACGACTCGGTTTCGGCCTTCAACTCGGCCTTTCGGCAGTGCTGGGGCATCGCTCCGGGCCGGTTTCGCGCCGAGGGCCCGAACGACCGTCTCATGCCGCGAGCCAGCGCAGCCCGTGGAAGCAAAGGGCCGCCAGACCGATAACCGCGAGCAGAGTTTTGCCTTGGTCCCACGGATCCGACCGCATCGGTTCGGCCGGCATCGTTCGTTGGAACGGCGCGGCCCCCGCTGGAAACGTCGAATCGTCCGGCGAAGAAGACATCCAAGGCGTGCTCCTCGCCTCGGGGTCGCGATTCTCGGTGTACGGCGCCCCGACTGCGCCGGCTCGCCAGTCGTCGCGCGACGCAATCGCCTCGGTCCGATCCCCAGCCTCGCCGCGCCTCGCCGCGATCGTCGCCGTCGGCGCCCCAGGTGATCCGTCGCCGCCGGCCGGTTGGTCGTTGCGGGCGATCATCGTCGGATCGCGCGTCGGCATGTTGTCGAACCGATGGAGAACCGGATCGAGGAATTGCCGGACGCGAACGCAATGGCTGCCGCTCGTCTTTCCCCAGGCGGCCCCGAACAATACGCCGGCCAACTCGCCCTGTTGATTGAGAATCGGCCCGCCCGAGTCGCCTTGGCGCGCTCCGGCGGAAAGCTCGATCATGTCGAACGGGAGCTTTCGGCCGGGGGACAGATATTGGGTGCATTGGCCGGAAACCATGCGATAGTCTCCCTTGCCATATCCGGCGATCCAAAGCGGCTCGCCGATTTCCGGCCGACGGTTCCCCAACGGAATGGGTTGCACGCGGGGGCGCCAGATGACCAGCGCGGCCAAGTCCCAGTCGCGGTCGACTCCCGCCACGGTGGCCGGCGAACGGAAGCCGTCGGGAAACACGACCGTGGCCGTGCCATTGCCGTCGCGGACAACATGCCAGTTGGTGACGACCAGCCCATACTGCTCCGAAACGGCCACCAGCGCGCCGGAGCCCAGCGATAGACTGCTACCGCCATCTTTGACGATAACCCGAACAACGGCCGGATGCTTGGGGGGGGCCGACGCGGGCCTCG
>DOEZ01000199.1 GCA_003532715.1 Planctomycetaceae bacterium | reverse complement strand
ATAGTAGAACATGGTGTCGCGCGGACTCTTGCCCGTGCCGAGAAGGGCCGGCGCGAGGTCGTACCCGTCGAGAACGCGATCCGTGGGCACTTCCCCTCCGCAGAGTTTAACGCATGTCGGGAGCAGATCGAGCGTGCTGCCCATGTCGCGGACGACGGCTGGTTGGATTCGGCCGGGCCACCAGAAGACGGTCGGTTCGCGCATTCCGCCCTCGAAGGTGCAGCCTTTGCCGTCGCGCAATAGTCCGGCCGAACCTCCGTGCTCGCGGAATGTGAGCCACGGCCCGTTGTCGGAAGTGAAGACGACCAGGGTGTCTTCGTCGATGTTCAACTTGCGGAGCGTGTCGAGGATTTGGCCCACGCCGTCGTCGATTTCCTCGATGACGTCGCCATAAAGGCCGCGGCGGCTATGCCCGACCCATTTCTCGGAACGGAACAGGGGCACGTGCGGCATGGTGTGGGCCAGGTAGAGAAAGAACGGCTTGTCCTTGTGTTCGCGGATGAAGCGGATCGATTCCTCGGTGTATCGCTTCGTCAAGGTTCGCTGGTCGGCGGCCGGCTCGATCACTTCTTCGTCGCGAATCAACGGCACGTTGCACGCTTCGAAATTGGGCTCGCCCGCCTCATTCTGTCGAGGAACGCCTGGAACGCGGCCCATGTCGTTCGAATAGGGCAAGCCGAAATAGCGGTCAAACCCGTGGGCGCGAGGGAGGTATTCGGCCGGGCGGCCCAGGTGCCATTTGCCGACGCAAGCCGTTGCGTAGCCGACATCCTTCAACGCCTCGGCCAGGGTGATTTCCGAGTGGGGCAATCCGGCNNGCGGATGGGCAGTCGCCCGGTCAACAGCGCGGCTCGACTCGGGGTGCAAACCGACGCGGCCGAATAGAAATCGGTCCATCGCTGTCCCTCGGCGGCCATTTGGTCGAGGCATGGAGTAACGATCGTCGGATGGCCCTGGCAACTCATGTCGCCGTATCCCATGTCGTCGGCGAAGATGATGATGATGTTGGGCGAGCGGCGGCCCTGTGCTTCTTGGCCACGCGCGGAATCCGCGAGAGGGGAAAGGCAGGCCGCGACGACCGCCAAGACATACAGGGCAATACTCCGCACAAAAAATGCTTGCGATGGAAGAACGCTTGTCTGGGTCGGTAAGAGTGACGAGCCGGCCGGAGTTGCCCGAAGTAATGGGATCGAGAGATTCATGGGATCATCTCCGTTGTTGCGGACGTGACGTCCAGTACGATGCCAGGGCCCCCGTTGTCTCAATGTCGCTCATTATAGCGGATCGCGACGCGGTCATGGATATGCCCCCACGGAGTGGGTGTTTGTGTCATGTGACGTCGGCGCGACAAAAAGTCTCTCAAAAAGTCCGCCACCGAGGCAAGCTGCTATAATGATCGGAAGTCCTCGGCCGACGATCGGATGCTCATGTTCGTTGGGACAATTCGGATTCAATTCACCAAAGGCCCCGAACCCTGTTTCAGAGTGAGAGAAGATGATTTTCCTAGATAGATTTTCACGGATTGTTTTCGCCCGCGCGGCTTTGGTCTTTTTGGCGGCGACACTCTGCCTCGGTTCTTCTTCCCGGGCCGAGTCCGAATCGGCCGCGCCCAGGCCAAACGTGATCGTCGTGTTGGCCGATGATCAGGGTTACGGCGATTTGTCGTGCCACGGCAACCCGGTTCTGAAGACGCCCCACTTGGACCGCCTGCATTCCCAGAGCGTTCGTTTTACGGACTTCCACGTGGCCCCGATGTGTACGCCCACGCGAGCCCAGTTGATGTCCAGCGTCGGCGCGCTGCCCAGCGGCGCGATGAACGTCAGCAGCGGACGCGATCTGCTGCGACGCGACCTCAAGACCATGGCCGACTGCTTCGCGGCGTCGGGTTATCGGACGGGCATCTTCGGCAAGTGGCACCTTGGCGACATGTATCCCTACCGCCCGAAGGACCGGGGCTTTCAGGATTCCGTTGTTTTCCGCTCCTCGTACATCGGCTCGGCGGCCGACTATTGGAACAACGACTACTTCGACGACCACTACCGTTTCGGCGACGAAATCCGACAGGTCGAAGGCTATTGCACCGACGTCTTTTTCGACGAAGCCATCAAGTGGATTCGAGATCGCCGCGACAAGGATGAACCGTTCTTCGCCTATATTCCGACGAACGCGCCGCACGGGCCGTTGTTCGTGCCGGCGCGCTATCGCGAGCAGTATGAAGCGGCTCTGGCCGACAAGAAGCTTGACGAGGACCAGCGTCAAAGGCTCGCCCGGTTCTTTGGTATGATCGCCAACATCGACGACAACTTCGGCAGGCTCGACAAGGTGCTCGAAGAGACCGGGCTGCGCGACAACACGATCGTGATCTTCATGACCGACAACGGCGGCACGGCCGGGGTCCAGTTCTACAACGCCGGCATGAAAGGCTCGAAGATCCAGCTTTGGGAAGGCGGCCATCGCGTGCCGTGCTTCGTCCGTTGGCCCGCCGGAGGGCTCGACGGAGGGCGCGACATCGACGCCCTGACCCAGGTTCAGGACATTCTCCCGACGCTGACCGACCTGTGTGGCTTGGAGGTCGCCGAGAAGTCGCAATTCCAGGGTTCGAGCCTCGTTCCTCTGATTCGTGGGGACAACGAATCGCTGGACGACCGCGTTTTGGTGGTGCAATTCAGCCGGATGAACGTCGGCCGTCCGAACAAGGACGACGCGGCCGTGCTGTGGCGGAAGTGGCGTCTGCTGCGAGGCAACGAGCTATACAACGTGGAGTCCGATCCGCATCAGGACCGAAACGTCTTCGACGAGCATCCCGAAATCGTCGCAAAGCTGCAGAAGCACTACGACCAGTGGTGGGCCGCCGTCGAGCCGACGTTGGACACGTTCCAGCCCTCGGTTGTCGGCGCCGACGCCCAGAACCCCACGCGGCTGTGCGCGTCGGAATGGGCCGACGTGTTTCTCGACCAGGGCGTGCAGGTCCGTCGCGGTATTGAGCGAAACGGCACCTGGCACATCGAGGTGGAACAGGCGGGTCGATACGAAATCGCGCTGTGCCGCTGGCCGCGCGAGGCGGACACGGCCTTGACCGCAAGCACGACGCCGCACACTGGCGAGGATTGCTTCTTCGCGCGGGGGAAGGCATTGCCCATCGCCCGGGCGCGTCTCCGCGTGGCCGAGCACGAAGTCGAGAAGGACGTGCGGCCGGAAGACCACGAGGCCGTCTTCACGCTCGAATTGCCAAAGGGCAAGACCACGCTTCGCTCTTCGTTCCACAACGAGGAGGGCAAGGAACTGTGCGGCGCGTATTATGTGTATGTCAAGCGTCTGCCATAGC
>DOEZ01000492.1:440-3046 GCA_003532715.1 Planctomycetaceae bacterium | reverse complement strand
GGAGACACCTACTACATCGACAGCGAGACACCTTCCGAAGAACAGGCTGTCGAGCAACAACCGGAGAACGAATACCAGGATCCGGCCGATCTGGCATCGACTGGCCAGGGCAACGGCATGCCCGACCAATTCGACGTCGACCAGTGGATGCCTCTGGGCGTTTTCGTCATCACCCCGTCCGATTCGCAGGCCAAGCCCAATCGGGTTTTTCAGTTCGTGATCAGTAAGAACGGTCAACTCGCGGGGACCTATTTCGATACCTTCTCCAGGCAGTCGATTCCCATTCAAGGCGCGGTCAATAAGAGTACGCAGCAAGCGGCTTGGACGGTAGGGTCAAACCAAGAGGTGGTCATGGAAACCAACCTCGGAAGCTTCGTCCAGAACCAAGGGAACGTCCTGGTGCATGAGCGACAGCAACCAAGCGAAACATGGACCATGGTTCGCCTTCCGGAGCCGAGCAACGGGGACGCGAACCAGTAGTCCAGCGGTGCGAAAACGTCACCCAATCCCAATCGAATTGGTCGACGGACAGAGCCTTTTTAACCATCCGATCGACGGGCGGCCGAACCGCTCCCCACCGTTTGGCCGCCCGTTTTTCCTTACTGTCCCATGACTTGAGTCGCGAACCTGCCGCTGCTAAAACGCGTCTTTTTTGCTAGCGGCACCCCGGCGACGAGGGGCATCCTTCTGTGCGACCAAGCCGCAAGCCCGTAATATCCCATACTCACCGGCTTGCCGCACCAAACCCTTGCATCTAGCGGACCGACAATCTATCCTTAAAGGTTCGGGCCATACGCAAACCATCCCCTCTGGGGAAGTGATATTTCCGAAGGAGACACTTGTGGCGGCGGTTCAGCGCGTGCAAAAAACCTCGCAGACGACATCGGGCGCCGACATCGTCGTCCAGGCGTTGGTCAATCATGGCGTGGATACGGTTTTTGCCTATCCTGGCGGAGCCTGCATCCCCCTGCATCAGGCCCTGACCCGATTCCGCGACAAGATTCGCGTGATTCTACCGCGACATGAGCAGGGATGCGGCTTCGGAGCCCAGGGCTACGCGCGCTCGACCGGCAAGGTCGGCGTTTGCATGGCCACGAGCGGGCCGGGCGCCTCGAACCTGGTCACGACCATCGCCGACGCCAAGCTCGACAGCATCCCGATCGTCGCCATCACCGGCCAGGTGAACACGCCCGTCATCGGCACCGACGCCTTTCAGGAAACGCCGATCGTCGAAGTCTGCCGCAGCGTGACCAAGCACCATTACCTGGTCACCGACGTCAATGACCTGGCTCGCATCCTTCGCGAGGCGTTTCACATCGCCAACACGGGCCGAAAAGGACCCGTGCTGGTCGATTTGCCGAAGGACGTGCAATTGTCCCAGGCCGTGCCCAACTACGACGCTTCCATGGACCTGCCGGGCTACCGCGTCGATCATCTTCGCGCCCAACGCGAGCAGATTGCCCAGGTTGTCGCGGCCCTGCAGCGAGCGAAACAACCGGTGATCTACGCCGGCGGCGGCGTGATCGCAAGCGAAGCCGCCGAGGAACTGACACGGCTTGCCCGCAAGCTGCGCATTCCCGTCACCACGACGCTGACCGGACTGGGCGGTTTTCCGGGCGACGACGAACTTTCGCTGGACATGCTCGGGATGCACGGCAGCGTCTATGCGAACTACGCCGTGAGCGAGGCCGACTTGCTGCTGGCCGTCGGCGTGCGTTTCGACGACCGCGTGACCGGCCGCGTCGAAGAGTTCGCCAAGCGGTGCAAGATCATCCACATCGACATCGACCCGTCCGAAATCAATAAGATCAAGGCGGCCCACATTCCGATCGTCAGCGACGTCAAGTACGCGTTGGGCGAGCTGTGCCGCGCGGCCGAGCCGGGCCCCGACCTGACCGAATGGCACCAGAAGATCGCCGCCTGGAAGAAGCAGGATCCGCTGGACTACGACCACGATTCGCCCAACATCCTGGCACAACACGCCATTCGCACGCTTTGGGAAGTCACGAAAGATCGCGATCCGATCATCTGCACCGGCGTGGGGCAGCATCAAATGTGGTCGGCCCAGTTCTTCAAGTTCCGCCGCCCCCGACGCTGGCTCTCGAGCTGCGGACTAGGCACGATGGGGTTTGGCCTGCCCGCGGCCGTGGGCGCGAAGGCGGCGAACCCCGACCGCCTGGTCATCAACATCGACGGCGACGGCAGCCTGCTGATGAACCTTCAGGAAATGGCCACCAGCCACTGCGAAAAACTGCCCGTCAAGGTGATGCTGTTGAACAACATGCATTTGGGAATGGTCGTCCAGTGGGAAGACCGATTCAACGCGGGCAACCGCGCCCACACTTATCTGGGCTCGATCGACGACCCCGAGGCAATCGGCCAGGGCGACGGCATTGGCCCCCAGCACCGCTATCCCGACTTCGTGACCATCGCCAAGGGATTCCACTGGCAAGGACGCCACGTCTCGGACAAAGCCGAATTGGCCGACGCAATCCGCGAAATGGTCGACTCGCCCGGCTCGTACCTGCTGGACGTGCAAGTACCCTACCAGGAACACGTGCTGCCAATGATCCCGGCGGGGATGACCGTCGGCGATTTGATTCGGC
>DOEZ01000492.1:0-434 GCA_003532715.1 Planctomycetaceae bacterium | reverse complement strand
TGGGGGCGCGGCGTTGGGGGCGAGGCGTTGGGGACGCGGGATTGGGGATTTGGAAGCTCAAATCTCAAATCTGAGATTTGAAATCTGAGGTATCGCTGCACCTACGCATCCAGCGATCCGGGCTCTTCCTGCCCGTGCCCGCCGGCTTCTAGGAACGCGGCGAGCATGATCTGGGCGGCGACCATGTCCAATCGCTTCTTGCGTCGCTTGCTGGTCATCTCGGCTCCGAGCAGGAACTGCTCGGCTTCGAGACTGGTGAACCGCTCGTCGAAATAGACCACCTCGACGCCGGTAACGTCGGTCAACCACGCGCCGAACTCTCTGGCCTCGCGAGATTTCTGGCTCTCGCCGCCGTCGTTGTGAACCGGCAACCCGACGACCAGCAACGCGACCGCTTCTTCTTCGACCAGCCGACGAAACCGGCGTGCATCGGG
>DOEZ01000730.1 GCA_003532715.1 Planctomycetaceae bacterium | reverse complement strand
AGTCAAAAGACAATAGCATACGGGATTCCAGCATTTCGATCCGCGCTTTCCGAGTTTGATTACGAAAACGCTTTAGGCCATTTGGATGCCCCCAATCGAGACACGACCTCGATGGCTGCCGCCGTTTCTGAGCTCGCGAGCCAAAGCAGTGCAATAGCTTCATTTATCTCTTCAATCGTATGGTCTGAAAACAGGGAACCCACTTTCCGCACATCCGGGATTTAGTTTTCTCTGAATACTGTGTGATCGACGCGAGCGAGCTTGTATGGCAGGCATCGTTGATCGGCGCGAGGTGAGGTCGTGGGGCCATCTGCTGCATTCCAGCGATGGTTCGTCGACGACCATGCGAGATCAACGACGTGGTGTTCATTGCTCTCACCTCCCACGGCGGTAAGTGTCCACACGGCTTCGCCGAAATCGTGGTTCCAGTGGCGCGGAGCCTTGAGGACATGCATTTTGCTCGCACGACGAAAATGCACCGACGAACCTTTGCGACACTCCGAAAATGCTTGAACGTCGTGCCCTGGTTTCGCAAAAGCAAGACCGGAACTTTTTTCACCACCAATGGGACGCCCCTGGGCGACAGTCGTAATGCCGTTTTCCGTTTCTTGCCGCTTGACATTTCTCGCGACGAGACATTTCCTTCTGGTGTGAAGTATGACACGCGCTCGGTCAGGCCATGTGCCTGCCGTCGGCCGCGAAACGAAGGATTTCACGTTCACGCCAACAAGGGGTTCCGCGTCATGTCCAAGCGAACCCATCGTTCGAACGCAAGTACGGGAGCCCGTACTTCGCCGCCGCCCGCGGCCATTGCGCGGGCGGCCAAAACCACGCTCCGCTCGTACGCGGTCGGATCGCTGCCGATCCTCAACGACATGCTCCGACGGATGCGATTGGAGGAGTTTCTGCGGGCCGCATTGCCTCCGGAGGATCGCCAGCTTAAACTCTCGCCCATCAAGGCGCTGATGGTCTTGTTGCGCAACTTGCTCCTCTCGCGCGAGCCGATCTGCGGCATGGGCGAATGGGCCGCGCGCCATGCCCCCGATCTCTTGGGGCTGACGGCGGAAGAAATCGGCAGACTCAATGATGACGGCGTGGGTCGGGCCCTGGATCGACTCTTCCTGGCCGACGTGCCGTCGCTGGTCCTGGCCGTCGCTACCCACGTGGTCAAGGAGTTCGGCGTCCGCTTGGACGAACTGCATAACGATTCGACCACGATCTCTTTTTGCGGCGCGTACGCCAGCGCCGCCAAGGAGTAACCGTTTTTCGGACGCCCCACCTTGGCCATCACCTTCGGCCACAACAAGGACCATCGTCCCGACCTGAAGCAACTGCTGTTTATTCTCACCGTCGCCGCGGACGGCGGCGTGCCGCTGCACTTTCGCGCCGCCAGCGGCAACGTCGCGGACGACCAAACCCAGCGCGACACTTGGGAACTGCTGTGCGAATTGACGGGCAGAAGGGATTTCCTGTACGTGGCCGACTGCAAATTGGCCACCAGTGAAAACATGGCCTACCTTCACCAACACCAAGGTCGATTCGTCACCGTGCTGCCCAGAACCCGAGCCGAGGACAGTGCCTTCCGGGAACTCGTGGCCCAAGGACACGTTTCCTGGCGGCCCATCTGGGAGAAGACCAACGATGACGGCGAAGTGATCGACCGCTTTTCGGTCAGCGACCAGCCGGCCGTCACGGCCGAGGGGTATCGGTTGGTATGGTATCACAGTCTGCGCAAGGCAGAGTTCGATGCCGTGGCCCGCAGCAACCGGATCGAACGGGCACTGAAACAACTGGCGACGCTGCGCGACAAGCTCCGTTCGCCGCGCACTCGCTACCGTTAGGAAGCCAAGGTGGCGCCGATGTGCCTGAAGTCGGTCCATCGCATCCAGGTGTTGTTGTGCGTGAACCTCTTCGCTTTGTTGGTCGAGTCGTTGTTGGAACGTCAGTTGCGCCAGGCGATGCAGCGGCAAGAGATCGAAGCGTTGCCGATGTACCCCGAGGGACGTGTCTGCCGATGGCCGACGGCGCGCCGCGTGATCGACCTGTTCGAGCCAGTGCAGCGCCACACGCTCGCGCAGGGCAAGCGTCGCGTGGAGGCTCTGGTCGCGGAACTGACACGTCTTCAACGGAAGCTCCTGAAGTTGTTGGGGCTTTCGACCAAGGACTGCGGCCGTTAGATTGTCAGGGTTCGGTAATTGAAAGAAAATGAAATCCAGATGTGCGGAAAATGGGAGGAAACGCCACTATTTCTCGAAATACTCACACCCATGCTTTCCGCAAAGTTCGATCAGCATAGATCAAATTGGCGCTGTTGCCATCCGACGCCTCGCGGATTGGCATATCGATTGTCGCCGCTTCAAACGCAGCGTGATCACGCCGTTGGGAATGATGGCCTCCGCTAACGAGTCGCCCCGAATCACGACACGCATACACAGGTCTTCACGTCCTTCGTCACACACTCGATGGCGGTTGAGGATGCACTGTGGACAGGCGATTCCCTCAGACATGGGGACGCGGCGACCTGTCCAGGGTCTACGTTTTAACGGTGTGCATGAATGCACTCCAACGAGACTTGGTGTGACATTGTTGAGATTAGAAAGCACGGCGATTCCTCGCACGATCCAGCATGCCAGGGGGCGTTACGGGACGAACACCGTTACAATAACGACAGTATTCCTTGTAGCAGATGCGAGAGAAAAAAGCAATCGCAGACGGTTATTCTGTGTGAGATGTTCTGTCGGAGAAGAAATAACATTAATCACTAATTATTGTTTTCGCAATCCGCAGTACAACCTCTCCCTAGAATTTGCGAGCATCGTACTGCGCCGCGGCACTTCGGCAGTTCGGCGAAGCCGTACACATTGGCTCCGTCGCCCCGGCGGACAAGCTGGCTGCCGCGAGACGAAAATCTTCTCTGCCTGCGACCGCAAACTGTCCGGAACGCGCCAGCGGAAAAAGCGCAGTGTGAAGCGGCGCGCTGGCGACCTTGTCAATGCCATGACGGTGTGCGGGGGAAACAGGATCGGCTTACGCGTGGATTTAAGACCAGCTCTGGACTGGATCAAAATTTCAATTGAACGTGGGACAACGATTCCTGGCTGAAATCCCCCACTGAGAAGGGTATGGCCAGACTTACTGGGCCAGAATTGTGTGTACAATTAAGTTCTGCCCGAATGGGTTCAACAACCAAGGGGTATAGGGACACCATGACAGAAGCTATATCGGCAACCGGAATGTTGGTCCCGCTCGATCAATTGATCGACGGTGGCGAGCGATGTAGGAAGAAACGCCGGCGCACCAGCGGCCGGGCAACGCGGAAGGCTCGGCGCCGCGACGACGAAATGCCAACCGAGGCGGACTTCGAAGCGAAAGGGGAAGACGACATGACGCGCGAACGTGATCTCGACGACGCCAGGGGCGACGAGGGGACTTTGGAACTCGATCGCGACGAGCTTGGAGCTTCCGAATTCGAACTCGACGCGATCGACGCCGACGGCGAACTGGTCGCCCGGTGCGCGGCCGGCGAGGTGGGCGCGTGGGAGGAACTCTACGACCAGTGCCACGTGCCGCTGTTGCGCGCGATTCGATGCCTGCTCGGACAGACCGTGCCCGACCAAAATCTGATCGACGAGCTGGCGGCGCGGGTGTGGTACGCACTGATCGACAAAGACGGCAAGCTGCTGGCCCGTTTCGACAAGCAACGCGGGGCGCGGC
>DOEZ01000692.1 GCA_003532715.1 Planctomycetaceae bacterium | reverse complement strand
TTCCGGCACGGCGGTGGTGAAGTCATTGGGATCGCGAAACACCTGGGCCCCGTAGCGGTTCTTCGTCCAAGGATGATTGTTGCCGCCGACTTTGTCGGGGATCAGGTTCACCAGGACCGTATTGAAGCCCTGGACGACACGATGGTCAAGGTACTCGGTCGCCTCTTCCTTCTTCAACTGCCAGATGATCTCCCAGGGTGAATCGCCATGAATCAGGAACGGCCGACCGGCCTGATCCACAAGATAGCGATGATTGTCGCTGATCTTCAGCGGGAACCCGGGGGAGTCGGCCCCCTGGGCGACGGAGGCTAATCCAACCACACATGCGATGACCGCTGCTCTTATCATTCGAATCCCTTTGCCTTCAGAAGAAGCACGCCGTCGCCTTCGCCCGCGGCGTTCTTGCCCGGCTCTGCACCGGACATCCTGCAAGGACACATGGCCGCAACCTGCGGGTGCATGTCGCGACCTTCTTCATCCGATCTCGATAATTACAGGATGATCGCTCACCGTCAGCGCGACCGAACTGACATTCGTCAGGGTTTGTGTCGGTGACACGTCAACCGTCGGATCATAGACTCTCACCGTTGGGCAGGCCGCACCCAGATTCACTGTGATGTTGTCCGAGCCGCCTGTAAACCGCTCGCCCCAGACCACCAGACCGAACGTACCATCGCTCTTCTGGAGGAGCAGGTCGTGGACGGTCGCCGGCTGGTTCGGGATGGAATAGTTGAGTGTCCCGCCCCGCCGGACTGAACCGTCGTCCGCGAGAATCGTCGTCAGGTTATGCAGACAAGTCGCGGCCGGACGTCGGCTATAATCGGGCCTGTAGAAACCGAACGTCTGGTTGCCGCTCTCATCCGTGCGGTCTCTGAGCAGATAGATGCAGGTGTAGCTCCAGCCCCGCTTGAACTGCGCTAGAAACACGTCCAGGTAAAGCGAGGCCTGGACCTGTTCGGTGATGGGCCCTTCCAGTTTCACTCCGGTCTCCGTGGTCACCCGCGGCAGTGTGGCGAGAGCGGCCTCGGAGTACCCCGGGTAATGACGCCGCCAAGTCCGGCCGTAGTTGCCGTACAGTCCGTCCACCTTGCAGGCCGACGTGGGATCGGCCGCAATCCACGTCTGATTGTCGTGCAGACCGGGCCAGCCGGGATGAGTCATATAGTTGTGACAGTTCGCAAAGTCGGCGTATCTCGTTCCGTCCGGCATCAGGCACCCGGCCCCGTCGGGAATGGTCAGGAATTGCAGCCCGACGTTATCGATCTCGGCCCCGTTTTCAGAGATGCTCCAGACGGGATACTCCGCCAGGACACGGTCGTTCTTGACGGCGGCGTACAGATCCCGCTGGAGCTTCGCCACGGGCAGCCACGAGAGATCCCTGCCGCCGGCTTCGTCCTGGTACTTAACGCCCCAGTTGTTGGGCTCGTTGTTGCCTTCCAGGGCGATCAGGGCATCGGCCGAAGCCAACTCTCTGGCGCCGGCGAGCAGCCTGGCGATATCCGTGCCGCCGCTCATCAGGCCGTAGCTGAAGCAAACGCCGGTTTGATCGTGCAACTCGATCAGATCGGCAACGGGGATGTTGCTTTCGTAGCCGACCCGCAGCCAGCGAAGCCCCAGGTACTTGACGGCCTCAATAGTGCTCGCCAGCTTCTCCCCTCGCCTGGAAATAGCCGAACACGCGCCGAGGGAACGGAGGAACTCGTTGGCGACGACGGCGGTCGTACCGGACGCGCCGGCGCGGGCAAGACTCAGAGGCAGCATGCCCACAACGCCAGCAGCCGTCCTTCGAAGTAACTGTCGGCGTGTCATGGA
The DNA here is from genome assembly GCA_003532715.1 of Planctomycetaceae bacterium. Lineage (GTDB taxonomy): Bacteria > Planctomycetota > Planctomycetia > Pirellulales > Thermoguttaceae > UBA11386. The sequence goes on along the minus strand of DOEZ01000692.1, from coordinate 1,762 downwards.
TGCGCGTTCTTCTGTGCTCATTGATGTCCTCCTGTTCATCGAGCGCCGGGGGCGGGGAAGCCTTTGGAAGCATCGTCGAGGACGAGGACCCAGTCGATCATCTCGCCTTTGTCCGGCGGCAGGAACTCGCGCTCGCCCGTGTTGGCGAACTCGCCGATGGCGGTGGCTTGTCCGTTGCGCGGATTGTACCACCAGGCCTTGACCTTGGGGCCCTTGACCACGTCCATACGCACCTTGAAGGCCCGGCCGATCGGGGCATAGACCATCGCGTAGGAGCCTTCGGCGTCGCGCGTGCCGACGAAGCGGTATCGGCCCGCACCCGGCACGCTGGTCGGCACGCGGTCGGTGACGATGATCGAGTCGTCCGGCACGCGGGACAGGAAGGGGCGCGACTCCATGAGCCGGCGGCCGTACTGCATCTGGCCCGCGCCGGGCTGATCGATCGCCTCGAACCACGGCATCAGCGGGCCATTGATCGGGTTGCGGCCGGGCTGCCACATCTGCCAGACCGAATGGTGACCGTAGGTGTGGCCGAAGGCGCCGGTGAAGAGGTCCCAGTAGAGCGGCCGGCGGACGTCGGACGAGATCGAATGGCCCAGATCCTTGGCCCGGAACGAAACCGGGTGATCCTCGTAGATCGGCTCGCCATCGATCACCGGCTTGATGGGTGTGCGGTCATAGTCCGCCCGCGTATTCTGGAATCCCTCGTTGAATTTTACGTTGTGGCCGTTCTGGCGCATGTTGAAGTCGAGCCACTCGTCATCGTGGAAATCCTTGGACGAGCCCGAGCCGCCGCGAGGGTGGAACGTCATCAGATATGCGCCGCCGTCGCCCTTGCGGAGCCCGCGGGCCATGGCGCGGATGATCTCCTTCTGCTCGTCGTTCTCGACGGTGCGGTCGCCGCCGAGAATCCAGATGATATTCGAAGCCTCCTTGTACCGCTGCCCGAGCCACTGCCCGTAGACTTCCGCGTTCTGCACGGTGAACAGCGGCTTGCCGTCTTTCACCTGGTCGTGCCAGTACCGGCCCCAGGTCGGCAGGAAACCGATATACAGGCCCAGCGAATTGGCCTTCTCGACGATGTAGTCCACGTGGTCCCAGTAATCGTTGTTCGGGCCGTCCTTGACCGCCGGCCGGGCGGGGTCCAGATCGACCAGAGGCAGATGGCCGTTGGGGTTCGGGTCCCTGTGCCCATCCACTTCAGCGAGCGCCACCGCCTGGATCACGGTGAAACCCTTGGTCGCCCGGTTCTGGAGGTACTTGTCCGCCTCTTCGCGGTTGAGCCGGTGGAACAGTTCCCACGCGGTGTCGCCGAGATAGAAGAACGGCGTCCCGTCCTCGTACACCAGGAACCGCTTGTTCTCCGAGACCTTCAACGGCCCATGGCGGAAATCGACAACCGGCGCGCCGGCCGCCTTCCCCGCCACAAGCATCGTTGAAAACAGTATCGCGGCGATGACACCCAAAGACTTGTGGCAACTTGGCTTACGTAAACTCCCCTGCCGCATGGCGTCCTCCTTCTATTACTGTTGTTCAGGCCTGTTCATTTGTGCAACACAGGACAGCCACCAACCAGCGTTCATTTCCGGGGCTGTCGTGACCGGACGCGATTGTACGTACGCGCGTCCGTCGCGTCAAACGCAATCGAGCAACAGCCCCGCCACGTGTGCGACTACGTCTTGTGGGTATGCCTCACTACGATGGGCGGGCGAGGACGCCCGCCCTGCGAAGAGGGCCTTGACGCGTGCTCTTCGTAGGTTGG
>DOEZ01000154.1 GCA_003532715.1 Planctomycetaceae bacterium | reverse complement strand
GGCATCGGCCGGCGCGGCGGGCGTCTTGCTGCTTTCGTTCTCGAGCGCCATTTGGGTTGCCGGCGGGCTGTTCGTCGGCGAGTGGAACTACGATGGGGCCATGTTGAGCCACGGCTACCAAGCCGCGCTGTGGCTGGTCGTCGGCTTCTTCACGGTCGTCCGGTTCCTGGGCTATCTCGACCTCCGCATCCGCCGAGAAGGCTGGGAAGTCGAACTCGTGATGCGAGCCGAAAGCGAACTCCTGGCGGGGCCCGAAACCGCTTAGTCTTCCAAACCACGGAGCAACACGGATGAACACAGAAGTAGGGTGGGNNGCCCCGATCGCCCCACCCTGCAGCCACGCCCCACGTCCGTGTGCATCCGTGGTTCCCGTCGCCCCATACAAGCTGAGTCAGAACGATGACCGCATGGATCCTTATGGCGACGATGACGCTTGGGACGGTTTCGACCGATCCCGACGAGGCCGTCGCGCGCGGTCGCCAGTCGCTCGATCGCTCGTGGAGCGGTTATCCGTGGTACGACGCCGAGACGGACGGGGTGCGGCCGATCCGCGCCCCGAAACCTCCGAGAGAACGTTCCCTTTCGCTTCCCCGATGGCTCGCGTCGGTGCTGACATGGTGCATATGGATTCTGCTGATCTCGCTGTTGGCCTTTCTGACTTATCTTCTCGTGCGAGCCTACCTGCACGGCAGGGGCATTCGCGCGAACGCCCGCACCGAGGGCGACAACAGCGACGCCGAGCAACGCCGCCGGATCGAGGCGCTCCCGTTTCCGGTGCGGGCGGCGAGGCTCGATCTCTTGGCCGAGGCGCGGCGCTATTACGAGCAGGGCCAATACGGCGAGGCGATCAAATACCTCTTCAGCCACGAGTTGGTTCAGCTCGACAAGTGCCGCGCCGTGCGGCTCACCCGCGGCAAGACCAACCGCCAATACCTCCGTGAACTGTCGCGAGGACGGCTGGCCGTGCTCGCGCGGCCGCTGGAACAGCCGATGTTCGTCTTCGAGGACTTCTTCTTCGGAGGCCATCCGATCGACCGAGCACGGTTCGAAGCCTGTTGGTCGCTGTTGGATGAATTCGACTCGCGATGCAAGGGGGAAACCGCATGAGCGCGATGAAGCCCAAGTCGATTCGATTCGACGCGGCGGTCGCCGTTGCCCTGGCCGTCGTCTGTCAGTTCGTTTCGGGCTGCGGACCAAGGCTCGACGACGCTTACGGGCAGCGCCGAGGCCTCGGCGTCGAAAAGAGCGTCAACGGAACGCGCGTTCTGAGCGACATGTTCGAGAAGGCGGGACATACCGTCTTCAGTTGGCAACGGCTCTCTCCACGGCTCTGGCAACGCGCCGACTGCATCGTGTGGTTCCCCGACGACTTCGACCCGCCGTCCGACGAGGTGCGATTCTGGCTCGAACAATGGCTTGAGGATGAGCCCGGGCGAACGTTGATCTACGTCGGGCGCGACTTCGACGCGGCGCCGTGGTACTGGGAGAAAATCGCGCCCCAGATCGCCGAGAGCGACCGCGAGAACCATCGGCGCTGCCTGAGCGACGCGAAGATATTCTTCGAAGCAAGGCGAGCCGTCCACTCAAACGAGCAATCAGGCGAACAATCGTCCGAACAATCGGGTGCCTGGTTCGGTGTCGATTCGAAACCGCCGAAGCGGACGGTGCGGACTCTTGCCGGCGAGTCCGATTGGATCGACGGCGTCGATTCCGGCAAGCTCGAAATCGAGTTGCACGGGCGGATGCTGCCGGGCTCGGAAGCCCAGGTCGTTCTCCAGTCGGATGGCGACGCGCTGATCACCAGCCAGGAGGTCGGCGACAGCCGTTTGATCGTCGTGGCCAACGGTTCGTTCTTGTTGAACCTGCCGCTGGTCAACCACGAACATCGCAAGCTGGCCGCGCGGCTGATCGACGCGGTCGGGCCGCCCAAGAAGACGGTCGTCTTTCTCGAGAGCCGCGACGGCGGGCCGCCCATTTCCGAGAAAGACCCCTCGGCGGCCATGCCGATCGGCTTGGCCATTTTTAACACTTGGCCGACCAACTGGATCCTGTTGCACCTGGTGGTGGTGGGCATCGTATTTTGTTGCTGGCGTTTTCCGATCTTCGGCCGACCGATTCCACCCGAACCGCTGGGGTTGTCCGACTTTGGCAAACACCTCGACGCCGTCGGCGAGTTGCTCAAGCAGTCGCGCGACGCGGCCTACGCCAGGGAGCGAGTGAAGCAGTACTTCGAAACGATCAAGCAGAACCGATAGGAGTCCGTCATGGGCGATGTTGTCTCGCCCGAACCCAACCAACCGACGCCGCCGACGCCGAACGAGACGGTGCTGGACCCCGTCGTGGAGGCCGCCGCCGAGTCGGCCGTCGAGGTTCCCGCCCGCCCCCGCGGCCCCGCCGAGATTCTGTTCGACCGGATCAAGGCGGAAGTTGGCAAGATCTTCGTCGGACAGGACGAACTCGTCCTGGGCACGCTGGTGACGCTCTTTTCGGGCGGACACGTGCTCATCGAAAGCGTGCCGGGGCTGGGCAAGACGCTCTTCGTCCGCACGCTCGGCCGCGTGCTGGGGTGCCGCTTCGGGCGGATTCAGTTCACCGCCGACCTGATGCCCTCCGACGTCACCGGAGCGCCCATCTTCGACATGAAAACCCAGGAATTCCGGTTCAAGCCGGGACCGATCTTCACCCAGTTGCTCTTGGCCGACGAAATCAACCGCTCGCCCG
>DOEZ01000056.1 GCA_003532715.1 Planctomycetaceae bacterium | reverse complement strand
TCGTCGGACAGCGAATCCGCCTCGGCCGCTTTGTCCGGCGAGTCGCCTTTCGGCAAACGCATGGTCGCGGGCAACCCGGCAAAGAGCCGATCCTGATTCCGAACGCGCACCTCGACGAAAGACTGCGACGGCTGTGTCTCGGACGTTTCTTGAGAATCCGGCGTCTCCGACTCGCCGAGAGACGTCGCCTCGCCGGCGGACGCATCGCCGTACACGAGACAAAGCTGCTCGACCCCGGCGTCCAGCGCCAGCAGCGGCTTGTCCGTGTCGCGGATCAGCCGCGTGATTCGCGCCGAGGAATCATCGTGTTGTCCCGACGGCCGCGCCACGACGACGATTGCCTCAACGTCGTCGCCGCTCAAATCGTGTCGCTCCATCCGCGCCGCCGGAATTACCCGGCACGTCAAACCCGAAAGCGACTCGATCCGCGCGCGGAGCATACCAATCTGGCGATAGGCGTCTCGCTGTCGCGCCGTCTCGTCACGACGGTCGGGGTTCTCGCCGTGGACAAGCACGACCGTCGGCGCATCGGCCAGCGCGGCGGCGAAGCAAACCACTTGCCAGACGAACACGGCGAGCAGACAACGAACAAGCTGCAACTTCACGCGAGAGCCGATTGGAAACAGCCGTATGACCGAGAAAGGACGCCGCTGGACGTCTCGCGACGCCGTTTGATTCAGGTGGTGCATGGCAGGGGCCGGGTGGGACAGTGAAGGCGGGAGAAGAAATCACGGTTGGACGTTGTAGTAGGGTGACGCGATGGCAGCGAGCCTTGCCGGAAAACCTTGAATCCTACGGAAACATTCGCTGCAATCGCCCCACCCTCGTGTCTGTCTCATTATACACGACACCAAGCCGGAGTGCTATAATCGCTCAAGGGGTCGTGGCGGATCCCACGACAAGAGAAACCACCCATCTTTGGAGACTCGCAATGAACGATCAGCCATTCCGGGGCAACCGCAACTCGGGGCGATCCCCCGTTCTGTTGACTTTGGCGGGCATGGTGGCGGGCGTGCTGTTCGCGTTGCCGATCCCATCGGCCGCAAGGGGGGATGTTCTCGGCGAACTCACCCAGTGGGAAGAAGGACGCAGCAGGTGCGCCAGTTCCGCTCGACCGGGAAAGGATGGTTTGCCCGACCCAAACCAAAACGCCGATTCGAAAAGCGTCATCGAGCCGGGCGCGACCGCCGTGCTCGCCGATTTGCAGGGCCCGGGAATCATCCAACATATCTGGATGACCATCTACCATTTCCAGCCGCTCCGGGCCGGTTGGGCGCCCCAGGGCCGCGCGAACCCGCAAGAACTTCTCATTCGCATCTACTGGGACGGCCGCGAGAAACCCGACGTCGAGGCGCCGCTTGGCGATTTCTTCGCCGCGGGTTTCGGCCGTCAGATGACGGTCGAAAGCATGCCCGTGGTGACCGAGGATGGCGATTCGTACAACTGCTATTGGCGAATGCCGTTCCAGAAGTCGGCTCGCATCGAGGTGATCAACCAAAGTAAGAAGCCCGTGCGGATGCTCTACTACGCCATCGACTGGGAGCAGAAGAAGTCACTGCCGCCCGACACGATGTACTTCTGCGCCCAGTATCGCCAGGAGTACCCGGTCCGTGGCAATCCCGACCGTTTCGACAACGAGTATGTGATTCTCAACGCCGAGGGAAAGGGCTACTTCGTCGGAACCGTCTTGTCGGTTCGCACCCGCAGTCCAGATTGGTTCGGCGAAGGCGACCTGCGCATCTCGATCGACGGGGAAGAAAAACCGTCGATCTGGGGCACCGGCACCGAGGACTATTTTCTTTCGGCATGGGGGCAGAAGGTGTGCAACACGCCGTATTTCGGAAACCCCTTCGTGAGCCACAAACACCGCGACGTGGGCCAGATGTCGTGCTGCTATCGTTGGCACATTCGCGATCGAATCGTGTTCAGCAAGAGCATCCGCGTCGCCATCGAGACGATGGGCTGGCTCGACCTGGACGAGAACACCGAGAATAAGAGCCGCGTCTACGGTCAGCGTCAAGACGATTGGGCCAGCGTCGCCTACTGGTATCAGGCCGAACCGACGAAGAAGTTCGCCGAGCCAACGACCGCCGAACAGCGCAAACTCCCCTCGATCGACCGCGTCATCGCCTGGGGAGCCGACCATCGCGACCGCAAATACCATGGCCGCGGCCACACCGAGCGGCGAAACTCGGACCGCTACCACGACACGGAAGAGGTCCGTCTGTTCCTCCCCGAAAGCAAGGAAGAAGGATGGTTTGAGTTCCCCTTGGAAGTGAACGAAAAAGAGCCGCTCCGCTTGGTGCTCATCCTGGGGCGATCGCCCCAAGGCGGCATCTACCAACCCATCTTCGACGACGTCAAGATGAGCGAGCCGATCGATCTCTACAACCCCGAGCGCGACACGATCGAATGCCAACTCATGGACTTCTGGCCCGAGCCCGGAGAATACGTCTTGCGGCTTGAATGCGTCGGCCGCAATCACCTCTCCGACAACTACGAGATCGGCGTCAACTCGGTTCGGCTCCGCCAACGGCGGCCTCGCGTCAAGGAAATCGGCTACTTGAAAGACCACGACTGGCGCGCCCAACCCGTTCTCATTGAGCGAACGACCGAGCCGTTGAAGAACGGACAATAGTAACAATTAAGGTGGGGGGATTGCAGCAAGTGTTTCCCTAGAATTCGCGGTTTTCCGCAAAAACTTGCTGCAATCGCCCCACCCCATGGTTTCTTCACAACAGGCGCGGACGAGACGCCGCGCCGCCCAATCGGGCCGAATTTGCGAAGCCCTTATCTTCCTGGAAAAGAATGACTTACGCGCAACCGAGCGAGAAACCAGGGTTTTTTCGGACCGTTGCGTGGAATCGACGTCCGTCGTGAGTTACAATGGTTGGTTGCGGGCGGATAGGTAGACGACCCCTGTAGTTAGCGGAGTTCCTCATGTTTGATCGCGCGGTTCTTGATTCTGGACATCCTATTCGACTGGTGAGCGGCCTTCTTCTGCTGATCGGCATCGTGGTTGGCGCGCCAACCACGACCGAGGCGGGTGGCATCCTCGACGACGTTACTCGTTGGCCGGGCGGACGAAGCATGTCGTCGAGTTCGGCTCGCCTGGGCGACGACGGACGCCCCAGCCCCACCCTCAACGTCGACGTCCAACGCATCGTCGAGCCGGGCGAGACTATCGTGATCGCCGACTTAAAAGGCCCCGGGGTGATTACCCACATCTGGATGACCATGTATCACTTCCAGTCGCTTCAGTTCGGCCCGGAGGTCGGCGGCAGGGCCAATCCGCGAGAGGTGCTCATCCGCATGTATTGGGACGGCCGCGAGAAACCCGACGTCGAAGTGCCGCTGGGCGACTTCTTTGCCGCGGGCTTGGGCAAGAAGATGGAGGTCCAGAGCATTCCGGTCGTGGTCGAAGACGGCGACTCGTATAACTGCTGGTGGCGCATGCCGTTTCGCAAGTCGGCGCGAATCGAAGTGGTCAACCAGGGTTCCAAAACGCTTCGGGCTCCCTTCTACACCGTCGATTGGATCAAGAAGGACTCGC
>DOEZ01000445.1 GCA_003532715.1 Planctomycetaceae bacterium | reverse complement strand
AGCACGTCCTGCGCGATGTCTTTCACGTCCTGCGGCGTGACATAGCCGCGCCCGGCCAAGAAGGCCACGGCGCGCGAGCCCGTGCCAAGATAGATCGACGCGCGGGGCGACCCGCCGAAATCGATCAGCGGCTCGAGTTCCTTCAGGCCGAAATCGGCCGGCCGGCGAGTCGCGCGGACCAGGTTCAGAATATAATCGCGGACCTGGTCGTCGATGTAGACCATCTTGACCACCTCCTGCATCTCGGCGATTTCGCTCGGCGATGCGACGGGCCGTATGGGCATCGGCGCGTCTCCCAAAGCCATGTCGAGCACCTTTCGCTCCTCGGCCGGTTGCGGGTAGGTGATTTTTACCTTGAGCATGAAACGGTCGACCTGCGCCTCGGGCAGTGGATACGTCCCTTCCTGCTCGATCGGGTTCTGGGTGGCCATGACCAGAAACAGACCCTCCAGGGGATACGTCGTCTCGCCGATCGTCACCTGATGTTCCTGCATCGCTTCGAGCAGGGCCGACTGTACCTTGCTCGGAGCCCGGTTGATCTCGTCGGCCAGAATGAAATTTGAGAAGATCGGGCCCTTGCGCGTCGTGAACGACCCATCCGACGGACGGTAGATCATCGTGCCGACCAGGTCGGCCGGAAGCAGGTCGGGCGTGAATTGAATCCGCTGGAAACCCGTGTCCAGCGCCTCGGCCAACGACTTGATGGCCGTCGTTTTGGCGAGTCCGGGCACGCCTTCCAGAAGGATGTGCCCTTGCGTCAGCAAGCCCACCAACAGCCGCGAGAGCATCTCCTCTTGGCCAACGATGGCCTTGTGCAATTCGCCTTGCAGGCGGTGGATCAGCTCCGACTTCTCGGCGACTCGATCCTTGATCTTGGGTACGTCAATCAACATGAAAGATTCTCCTTCGGGGGAATGAAGTTCGCGAGTACAACCGCTGGGAAGAAAACGAAGGGGGAGAGAGACGAAGGCGCCGGGTGGACATTGCTCGACAAGTTTCCTTGCTCTGCTTGCTCGGGGACACCGCCGCGCGATGTCCACCCCGCTTCGTTACGACAGCAGGACCGGCCTTGGTTGGAGAGACAAGTGATCGTTGTCGCGCCGAGTCCGCGCGGGCCGCCTCTTCGTTGCCCTCGCCGGATCGGATTGTCAAACGCTCATGTAAAACCAATAGCCCTTTTTTTGGCCCTGGAACGCCGCGAAACGGCAGGACTGCCGCGGCGTCCACGAGAAGGTTGCCACCGGGCCGGTCGTCTTTCACGGTTTTTTTGCCGGATCCGAGTCTTCCGATACCGCCTACCCCACACGGGGGCACCTTGACGGAACATTCCGACCGACCTGTCTCGATGACGCGGCCATTCTGGCGACCCATTTTGAGTTGACACTCCCGCCGCCGGGCGAAGAGTCGCCGACCGAGCCGTTGGTGTCCGCCGCGCCGCTTGTTGCCGATGCAAGTCCGTTTGTTGGGCCGTTGGCGTGGCAACGGCACGATACCGAAGAGTTGCATCATGGCGGAAACGGGAAATGGCACGCAGTGTCGATTTCATCGGCAGAAGATCGACAAATGGATTGCCGAGAGGTGTACGCGTGGTCGGGCAGCAGTCCGAATGGCGATACCATTACGCTGGCGCCCGGTTCGAGCACGAATATCGGTCAGCTTCGCGTCGGCGTCGGCACGACGGTCGTGGCGGGCAACACCAACGCCTTGAAAACCAATATGACGTTGGTGATGCAGGGCGGCACGTTCAAATTGAATGGCCTGAATCTCGCAACGAGCGGTCTTTATGGCACGAGCGGCAATATCCAAAACGGGAGCGATATGACCGCGGCGACTCTGACCGTTCAACGCAACGCCGGCGATGTGACCTACGGCGGCACGTTCACCGATGGCGGATCGGCCGCGTTCGGGTTGACAAAGACCGGCAGCAGCATGCTCACCCTCACCGGAACGAACACCTACAGCGGCACAACCACCGTCAGTGCCGGCACGCTTCGAATCGGCAACGGAACGACCGACGGCTCGATCGTGGGCAACATCGTCGACAACGCCACGCTGGTGTTCAACAACGCCTCGGCGCGGACGTATGCCGGCGTCATCTCCGGCAGCGGCTCGGTCACCAAATCCGGCTCCGGCGTCCTGACGATCACCGGCGCCAACACGTACGCCGGCGGCACGACGATCAGTGGAGGAACCATGGTGCTCGACGCGGCCAATGGTTACCTACACCCGTAACGGCGAGGGCGGCTGGACCTACGAAATTCATTCCTCGACCGCTTACTCGCCCGACGAAACCGTCGGGCTCTACGACGTCGCCGAGTCGTCCTGGTCCGAATCCCACGATGCCGGTTCCGGCACAAGCGTGTGGACCGTGACGAGCCACAACACGGTGACGACCTGGGACGACCAGTGGAGCGATTCGTTCGACAGCCGATACGATCACTCCTGGAACGAAAGCGGTTTGGTGACCGAGGACGGCTTGGTCGCGGCTTACGAGGAATTCGAGTCGTACGACGAGGAATACCGTTATGATGGCACGTACCAGTACGAATGGGATTGGTGGGATGAGACGGACGAAAACGTCGAAATCAACACCCGCGACTACTCCGACTATTTCACCGAGTCGCTGACTGATACATGGGGCTTCACCTACCGCGAGTCGGGCGTGTTTGGGCCCGGCGGCGAGTTCGGCGTGTACGCCTATTCCGAGTCGGATGCGACCGACTACGAATACGAGGGCGCCGGGGCGTCGGGGTCCCAATACGAGGCCGAAGCCTACGCCAACTGTGTGTTGTCGCAAAGCGAAACCTGGGATTACGACGGCGACTTCAGCTATCGGTTCACGGCCAACGACGCGGGTTCGTTCGACGAGCAGGGCTCGATCGGGTATTATTATTCGGTCGAATCGGCCTGGGGAGGGACCAACCACGAAGGCGCGAGCCAGTGGAGCCAGGGGTACGACTTCGGCGACGGTTACACCTCGAGCGCGTCCGGCTCGTCGGACGACACGCGCGAGTCGACCTGGTCGTGCGCGGAAACCTACGACGAGATTTACGAGACCTTTTACGTCGAATCGTACGGCGAGATGCTGGTCGTCACCGACCCGCTGGCGATCCGGACCATTCGCGATTCGGCGAGTTGGTCGAGCACCGACGATAGCGAGGACTCGGTCGGCACGGGCACGAGCCCGGCGGGGTCGAGTTCGTCGAGCCGGACCTGGCAGTCGAGCTACGAGCAGTCGCGAGAGTTCCACTCGGAGGACTGGTGGACCCCCCTGGGCGGCAGCCACGAGAGCACGACGCTCGAAGGGTGGTCGACCAGCGGCGAGCAGTCGTGGAGCACCTCGGGACCCAGCGGCTCGGGCTCGATCGGCGGAACCTGGTCGGACGGTTCGTCGCCCCCGGCGGTCGAGGAGTCGTGGAGTTGGGGCACGCCGCCGGCCGGGCCGCTCGCCGCGCC
>DOEZ01000329.1 GCA_003532715.1 Planctomycetaceae bacterium | reverse complement strand
TACCGTCGAGAAAACGTCACGGTCGGGACGAGAGTTGCGACTGATGGTTCGAGCCGACTCGACCAAAATCAAGCCCGGATTCCAGGGGAACCTGATCGTGAACGTCTTCACGGAGAGGACGATCCCCAACAATGCGGGACAAGGGGGCGCGAAACGGCGCGTGCCGCTTGGCACGCTGCCCGCCATTCCCTTTGAAACAGTCAAATCCGACGCGCCGAGCGGGCCGGAGCCTGCCGCGACTTCGGAGTAGCCCCGCCGGACGAAAACACTCCCGAAACAACTGCAGGGTGAGGCGATTGCAGGAAGCCTTGCCGGAAAATCGCCAATTATACGGTAGATCTCCCTGCGATTGCCCCACCCTACCTGTTACGCCACCTTCCGCAACAAGAACCAATTATGATTCGAAGAGAAGTCAACCAGGATGTTGCCTGTTCGGTTGTCGAAACGCACTGCGCGCGACACGTCCATGTCGTCGCGACGCCGCGCTCCGCGGCAAACGTCGCCCAACAAACGTGCGACGCCCTGCGAGCGGTCCGCGCCGTGATGGAGGACCACGGCGCTTCCGAGTCGATCGTCCAGCAGTCGCTCTTCGTCGCGAACCTTGACCAAATCGACGCATGCCGCGCCGTTGTCGACGAGGTCTTTGGCCGCGAAATGCCCGCAACCACCTACGTGCCGCAGGCCCCATGCGGCGATGCGGCGGTTGTCGTTGAGGCGTTCGGGCTTGCGCCGGCCGGAGAGAGCATTCGCATCGAACGACGATCCAACCACCTTGTCGTCGTCCGTCACGACGGCGTCTCGTGGTGCCACTGCGGCCACGTTCCGCCTATCCACTGCAATGGTTCGGTGTACGAGGGATCGCTCGACGCCTTCGGGCGAATGGCCAATGTGCTTGAAGAGGCCGGATTCGGCTTCGGCCAGGTCGTACGAACTTGGCTCTATTTGGGCGACATCATCGGACAAGAAGGTGATCGGCAACGCTATCACGAACTCAATCGCGCCCGGGCCGACTACTTCAGTCGCATTTCCTTCCAGAAGCCGTCCGGCCGTAACGGACGCAACTTCTATCCGGCCAGCACGGGCATCGGCGCCGAAGGTCGCGGGATGTTGATGAGTTGCATCGCGATGCAGAGCGATCGCGACGATTTCGTCGTCGTCCCTCTCGAAAACCCATGTCAGACGTCGGCGTTCGACTACGCCCCCTGCCACGGCCCCGCGAGCCCGCGTTTCTCGCGAGCTGCGGCCGTCATTCTCGGCGGCCTGGCGACTGTTTTCATTTCGGGCACGGCCAGCATCATCGAATCTCGAAGTCTTCACACGGGCGACGTCGAGCGGCAAACCGACCAGACGCTCGACAACATCGCTGCGCTGATCGCTGAAGAGAACTGCCAGTCGCACGGCCTCAACGGTTTCGGCGCCACACTGAACGATCTGGCGCGGATGCGTGTCTATTTGAAGCGGTCGTCCGATTTCCAGCGCGTTCGCGAGATATGCCACCGGCGCGCCGGCGACCTGCCCGTGGTCTACACCGTGGCCGATATCTGCCGACCCGAATTGCTTGTGGAAATCGAGGCCCTGGCGTATACGCGGCGCGCGGAACGGTGACTAGCAGGTATCTTCTTTCGGTTCCGGAGGGGCTGGCGATGTGCCCGCTTGGTTGCCGAACTGCCTCGCGACATTGTGCAGGATGCTTACAATCACGGCACCGAGGACAACGACCAGCGCCACGTCGAGGACGCTGTACGACGCGCGGGTCAAGGTGTCGAGGAATGGAATCTTTAGTAAGACCAGAACGCCGGCCAGGGCACCCGCGGCGAGACTCGCCAACAAGACCACCAGCATCGCCATTCCTAGAAGCGAACGCCCTTCGCCGTGGTCCGCGAGCCATTGTCGAAGCTCCCAGAGCAACGCGACCAAGCCCACGAGCATTACGACGATGATCACGGCAAAGTGGTTCGCGTCGAGCCACACACGCGTGGGAAACATGTATTCGAGCAATGCCGGTTGCCGTATCAGGAACACGACACCAACCGCCGCTCCGACGGCGATCACCGGCGGAATCAGATGCACGACCAGCGGAATGCGTCGTTTGCCGAAGACCCATTGCACGACGAAACCGCCCGCCAGAGCGATCACCGCGCAGGGGATCAGTAACATCAAAGCGTACAGGAAGGGCTTCACATAGACCTGGCAACACGCGGTGAGCGTCACAATGTTCGAGTTCAAGCCGAGCCGCCGGTATTGTGGCTCGACGACCGGTTTGCCGCCTTCGTCGAACAAATAAACCAAAGTCGGCGAATGGAAGAACTCCGAGCCCGGGCTGTGGCAGTCAGCGCATCCATTAGCCCCAATCGCGGCTCTTGCCGGGTAAACATCATGGCTATACTTGTGAACGTTCGCGAAGGGTGAAGTCTCCCAGTCGCGCTTCTCGACCACGCGGTATTCGGTCCCCGAACGATAGACTCGATCGTCCATCACCCAAACGACCCGCTTGCCTTCCATCGGATACTTGACGTCGGCGAGCATCTGGGCGACCGACGCGATGAGGGCGTCGATCTCCTCGGGCCGGTTGACCTCGGGTACTCCGTCGCCCATGTCGTCGACGATCTTTGCCAGCTCGGGATAGTTGTTCTCGGGATCGGACCGATGGGTTGTCCACATCTGGACGACATCGCTCATCTTCGGCTGCATCAGGGCCGTCTCGCCCTCGACCTCGATTCCCGGCCAGGCACTGTGAATCTGGTTCACCGGGTAAATCTTCCCCTTGTAGCGGACCAGCTTGGGCCGGAACCGCTGGGTAGGCTTATCGTCATAGCCCATCATGTTCAAATAGCCGTAATGATTGCGGAACTCCCAGTTCGGACCGTAGAAGGTCCAGAGTCTTTTGCCGGGAGACGGGATTTTTGGGGCCGTGTTAAAAACATCGCTCGCCTGCACCTCGGCTGGCATGACCAATCGCTCGGGAATGTGGCAGGTCTGGCAGGCAATCGTCTCCAGGTGCAAGGGGGGCAGCCAGGAATGCTTCGCGACGGGCGCGCCCGAACGTCCCGTGTCGTGACAATCGGTGCAACTAACCAGCGTATCGTCCAAGTCGTTGCGAACGAGCCCGCCCGGATCGTCCCCCTTGCCGAACTGATGTTCTTCCTTGCCGGCGATCCGCGGGTCGGTTGCCGAACTGCCCGCCGGGTGGCAGTCGACGCACCTCATGCCAGCGCGGAGATGCACATCGGTGCGCGGCGAGAAATTGGCTCCTCTTTTCTTCCAACTCGGCTGTGCGTGGCAGCCCAGGCACGCTTCGTTGCGAGGCTCGCGCACGATGTGTGGCTCGATGGTCCCATCCGGATTGAACAGCTCCTTATTGTAGGTGACCGTGACCGGCTCCTCTTTCTCGATCGAGCCTTTCACGGAGCCAAGTTTGGAGCCAACAGTCGCCGCCCAGCGAAAATTCAAGGCGACAAGTTGTTTATTGCGCTGGGCGAGGTCGTAGCCCGGCATGTGACACAACAAACAGT
>DOEZ01000596.1 GCA_003532715.1 Planctomycetaceae bacterium | reverse complement strand
CCGACCAGTCGCCCACGCTAGCGGCCGAGCCGGGCAGCCGCAATTCGTACAGGCCGTCTTCTTGATTGAAGCGGACGACGGCGACCGTCACTTCGGCGCCGGGCTCCGGCGTTTCGGCGAACTGCTTGAGCGGCACGAGCCCCTGTTCGCGGCTCCCCAATTCGATGAAGACGTCTTCGCGGTGAACGGCCACGACACGCCCTTGGTGTTTGCTCTCCGCTTCGAGCGTGACGCCCGAGGCGATCGTCTCGCTGGCGATCATCAGGTCGTCGAGCGAGGCGTCGCCCAACGCGGCTTCGAGTTCTTCCTCCAAGTCGGGCGGCAATTGCGCGCGAATGTTTGGCGGAGGGAAGTGCTTCGTCTCGCTTGGCGGTTCCTGCATTTCGATGGGCGACGAGTCCTCGGCTTCCGGCTCCACTACTCGCGGCGCGACGGGCTCGATCTGCTGGACCGGCGGTTGTAGGGCCTCCGGTTCGGGCGGCGCGGCCGTCGGCTGGGGCGTCGGCGCGGGCTGTTCGGCCGGTTGGGGCGATTCGTTTGATGACTTGGCCGGTTCCGCCGATGTCGCGTCGCTCGCCTTCTTCTCGCCGGGCACGAACCAGTCTCGCTTCCTCGGCACCGGCGCGCCGACGTCGCGCTGCGAACCGATCAGGATACGAGGCTTGGCCGCCTCCTCGGCCGCATCGGCCTCCGAAGTGGTCTCGATCGATTCGGCGGCAACATCGTCCGCCGGATGCGTTCGAGCGTCAGGCTCTTGCGGCAGATCGGCATTCGTGTCGGAATGGGGGTCGGTCGTCATCCGACGGGTCCTCGTTACAAAACAGGTTCGTTGGGGGAAGTTACTCTGATACCGTGAGGTCGCGACGGCATGGCACGGCCCCTCGGCCAAGCGCCGAACCTCCTATTGTAAAAGCTCGCCGCGCCGTCTCCAAGTCTCTGTACCACGATAACAGAAAAAGAACGACGCCGACGACCTACAAAATGACCGGGGCGGGCAGTCGCGGAACGTGTTTTCGGCCCGTTTTGGGTGGCGACGCCGCCATGCCTCCACCGGAGAAGCCATCCAGGCCACCCCCATTGTCTGGGGGGCATGGGTGGGCGTTTGTCGATCATCGCCGGCTTCTGCTCATCTCCAATCGCTGCTCGACTCGCTTCTTCTCCGGGCCGGACAGATCGTTGAGCGCCTGGCGATACCAATGCTCGGCGCGGCCGCGATAGGCGTCCTTTTGCGCCGATTCGGCCAACTTGTCGGCAGCATCCCACCAGGCATCGCCGGCCGTCAGGGCCTCGGCATTCACCCGAGCCGCCTTGTCGTCCAGTTCGGCGAGCCGTTTCAGCCGGATTCGATCTCCCTTGATAAGATGCTTGCAGCCCGTCGCCCAATCATCCCTGTAGAAGCAATAGTAGAAACCACGCATCCGGTTGGCCTTGGGATCGTCGGGCGACGAGGCTAGTGTTTCGGCCGCCGCCACGAACGCCGCATGCGCCTCTTGACGCCGGTCCAAATCTCGCTTGGCATCGACCACATGCCTCACGATAGTCGGGTTCTTGCTCTTTCGAGCCAACTCGTGGACGATATCGAGCAGTGCCCGCGCGTGTTCGAATTCTTCGTTTCGGATATCCTCTCCAGCCAGCGAGACGGTATTCGTCACGATCGCCGCGCACGCCGCGGGCGTCATCGGCTGGTCGGCCGCGTGCCGAACGAGTTCGACCAGGGCCTCGTCGCGCGAAACGTCGAATTGCTCGGCGATGGTCGAAGCGGCGCGCTGCAGGGGTGCGTGGCCGGCTCCCGCCACCATCGCGATCGTCGTCGCCTCTTCAAGGAGAACGTATCGCGTGGCGTTGTCCTCCTCGCGCCGCATGGTTTGTTGAAAGAGGAAAACTGCGAGGCCGCGAAGCTCGTTGGGGTTGTTTGCCCGCTGATACCTCTCGCTGAATTGCCGGTAAATCGCCTTGCGAGCCGCCTCGCGCGCGGCCTTGTCCGGAAGCGGCGGCTTTTTCGCTTCGCGAGTGGGCCTGGGTTCCTCGACTGGCCGTTCGGGTGGCTCCCAAGGTGGTTCCACGCGGGGCGGCTCTTGCGGCTCTTGCGGCGTTTCGACCGGCTCGGGGGCCAATTTCGGCGCAACGGGCCCTTCAGTGGGCACGCGATCGGGCTGCTCGCTCGGCTGCTGCGATTGGTCGGGCGGCAAGGGCTCTTCGATCGAAAACGGATCGATCGGTTCGTCGAACCGCGGCGGCCGGTCCGCCCATTCCCGCGGCGGCGGCTCTTCGTGCGGTGGGGACTCGGGATGATTCGCCCGCGGCGGGGCCGGTTCGTCGTGCCGCGACGTCATCTTCACCGCGACGATGCCCAATGCGGTCAATCCAAGGGCCAGCAGAATCACCATCAAGAGCGTCGCCGCCGGACCCGCGACCGATCTTCTGGATCCGGCAATCTCAACCGCTGAAAGGGCATGGACGGTTCCGACGGCTGCCAATTCGGCCTCGCGCAGCCGCTGGCGCACCTGGGCGTCGTACTCGGCCTTCCTCTCCGGATCGAGCAGACATATCTTGGCAGCGGCCAGTTCGTTCAGCAGACGTTGCGATTCGGCCGAATGTTTGCCCGACTGAAACGTCCGCACGTGGGCCATCTGCCGATCGGCCGCGTTGGCCAATACTTCGGGGTCGTACTCGAAGAGCTGCACGCCCAGCAGCGCGTAGTGATTCGGCGGACGCTCGTCGGCGCGGATGCCCAGCCATCGCAGATAGGGATCGAATTCGTCGCCCATGTCGTCGGCCGCCGTTAATGGTCGTGGTGGTCGTGATCTCCCACTTCGCCGCTGGCCATGACCAGTTCACCTTTGAAGATACCCTTGAGACCCTTCAATTGCGAGGCGATCTGCTGCAATCGGCCAGCCGGACCTCGCAGAACAATGACCTCGAGGCAAACCTCGTGCGTCAGGTGTGCGTGGAGAGTCGAGACCACCAGGTCGGTGTTCTGGTGCTGGACCTCGGTCAGCCGGTCGCGCAGTTGAGGGCGATGATGGTCATAGACTAGCGTCAACGTGCCGGCCACTTCGGTCGCGTCGGTGGTCCAGGCTTCTTCGGTCAGTTGATTACGGATGAGCTGCCGGACGGCCTCGCTCCGAGTCGCGTAATGCTCGCGCTGGCAGAACTCGTCGAATTGCTTCAGCAATTCCTCCTCGACGGAGACGGAAAATCGAACGATCTCGGACATGGCACATCCAAAAAGCGGATCACGCCGCTCGCTTTCGCGGCACGGGGTTGAATTCCAAAACGACGGTCTCCAATCGTCCGCCGCGTTCGATCAGCAGTTCCAGGGCGTCTTCCGATGGTCGGCCGACGCGCTCGGCGAACTCGTCTTCGTCGGCGAAATCCTCGCCGGCGACCTGGTAGACCCGATCGCCCGGACGCAACCCGGCCCGTTCGGCCGGCGAACCCGCGACGACGCGTGTCAACACGACGGTGCCCGGCTCGGCCGAATCGACTCGCCAGGCAATCCCCAGTCGGAGCCGCTGCTTGGGCAGCGGGGCGATCACGTTTCGCGGTTCTTCCTCGCCCGGCCGCTGCACGACCAGCGGTGTCGGCCCGACCGCGTGGAACACGGCTCGGCGAAGCTGATCGCCCGATTCGATCTCTTGTTCTCCCAACCGAACGATCCGGTCGCCGGGCCGCAGCTCGGCGGCTTCGGCGGGCGTTCCGACCTGTACCGACGTCAGTTGGACTCCTTCGCCCTGGTCGTCCGGCTCGCGCCATTGCACGCCCAGACGAGGCGGCGACGACCCGACCGGCGACGTTATGCCTCGGCTCATCTGGTTGTTCTCGCGCCGCGCCGCGGGGCGAAACTCGGGCAGCCGATCGCGGTTGGCCGCCTCGTGTACCACCGCGAACATGAACCGCGCCACGCTTCGCATCCCCTCGTGGTCGATCCGGTCGATCGTGTCGTCGGGCGTATGGTAGTCGGCGTGCGTCCCCGTGTGCAGCATCAGGTAGGGTATGCCCCGATCGAACAGGGGCCAATGGTCGGCATTCGGCCGGGTGGTCCAGTCGAAAGCCAGGTCGAGACCCTGGTTCTGCTCGGCCACGAGCCGGCGGAGTCCGAAACCCGATCGCGTGCCGAACACATAGACCGTGTTGTTGCGCAGCCGTCCGATCATGTCCACGTTCAGCACGATCGCGACGTCGTCGAGCGGCGCGGTCGGCCTGCGGGCCCAGTGGGTCGAGCCGAGCATGCCTTTTTCCTCGGCGTCCCACGCGACGAAANNAGGATGGTCCGGCGAGGCGGCCGGCCCAGCAACGAGAACGCCTCGGCCAGCTCGACCAGCGCGGCAGTGCCGCTGGCGTTGTCGTCAGCGCCGTTGTGGATCAGGCCGATCTTGCCCCGGCTGTTTCGCGACGTCCCCCGGCCGACGTGATCGTAATGGGCGCAGACGAGAATTGTCTCGTGTCCGACGTCGGGATCGCCGCCCGACAGTCGTCCGATGACGTTGCGATAGCGCGGCGGAACGTGCTGGAAATAGCCGTTCTCGCCTGCCGGTTCGAGTTCGTATCGCGTCATTTGTTCGGCCACATAATCGCCCGCTTCTCGGCCGCCTCGACTGCCGGCCTCGCGTCCCTCGCGCCGATTGTCGGCCAGAAACCGAACGTGCCCTTCGAGGCTTTCGGTCGTGATGGATTCGAGGGCGGCGAAGTAAGAATCGTTTCGACCGGCCGCCTCGCCGAATGCGAAGCAACATAGTGACAAAACCAGCACGATGCCGGTTAGGCAATATCGACACGACGGGCGGCCTCGATAAGGCCCTCTCTTCCTGGTGTATCGCATGGTTGTTTTGTGCGAGAGTGACCTTCGCAAATCAGGAATAAACCGACCGGACCATGGTGTTCATCATAACCGAAACCGGCCGGCGTTGCACGCGGGCGTTACAGTCCGCGCAACCGGCATAAATTCCCGAACAGACCTCGCTTTGTCTGAATGACGGCCGCGAGACGAGGGGATGCACGCGGCAGTGCTTCGGAAAAGGCCCGACAAAGTTTAGCTTATTTCCCTGAACGGAATGGTTGCTTCAAACCGTCGTGCGAGGCTAAAATAGCAGGTTTGGGGGCTATTGGTCGAAAGAATGGGTTTGTCGCCCTCGTTCGCGCCACACCGTTCGACAAGAGTTGTTTCCTTAATTACGAGAGATTCACGATGGATTCCAGACGTATCTTCCTGAGCGAGGCAGACCGACCCCAAGCTTGGTACAACCTTCAAGCCGATTTGCCCCAGCCGGTTCCGCCCCCGCTGCATCCCGGAACCCATCAACCCATCGCTCCGGCCGACCTCGAAGTGATCTTCTCGAAGGAACTGGTGGCGCAGGAGGTGAGCCGCGAGCGTTGGATTGAGATTCCCAAG
>DOEZ01000721.1 GCA_003532715.1 Planctomycetaceae bacterium | reverse complement strand
ATGTCGAGTTCGACACGTTTGGCATGTTTGCTTTGCCGATCAACCCCGTCGGCGGAGGCGAGGAGAACGTCCACTACTTTGACAACGTGGCGTTCACGATAGCCGCGCCTCCACAAATGGTCCCGGGTGATGCCAACGGCGACGGCGCGGTTGACAGTGAGGACGTGCGCATTCTGGCGGCCAACTGGCAACGCACCGGCGTCGGCTGGCTTGGCGGCGATTTCAACAACGATCGCCGCGTCGATGCCAGGGATGCCTCTATTCTGGCTGCCAATTGGGGCCGCGTGAGCGGAGGAGAAGAATCCTATCAGGCCATACCGGAACCGACCGCGCTGATCGGCATGTTGGGAGTGATGCTGGCCTTGTCGGCGGCCACGCGTGGATTGAGACTTCGCGCCGGCAATCCACGAGGAATCCTGGATCGCTGTAATGGTTAATCCAATACGATTGACTTCGAGCCGCCATGAGCGATTTCTTAGAAGGCTTGCTGTGCTATTGCTTTCCTGGCTTGTAATGCCCTCCTCGTCGACACTGGCGATTATTTACGACGTCGCTGATTTCGGAGCCATCGGCGATGGAACCACGCTCAACACGGCAGTGATCCAATCGGCGATCGACGCATGTGCGGCGGTCGGTGGCGGAACCGTGCAGTTTCCGGCGGGCAGTTTCGTGACGGGAAGCATATTCCTGAGGGATAACGTCCACTTGAACTTGGCCACCGGCTCGCAGATTCTCGGCAGCACCAACGTCGGGGACTATCCACTCGTGATGTGTGACTTTCCTTCGCGTGCGGATGCGTATAATTCGCGAGCACTCATTTGGGGTGAAGGACTCACCAATGTCGGCATCACGGGCGAGGGAACGATTGACGGACGTGGTAGCGCCTTCGCTGACAATGTGGCCTCGCCGTCCGAGATGGCGATTCTGGAACAGATGTACGGGGCCGAGGGACGCTACGTTCCGATTAGCTCGTACGTGAATCGTCCGTTTGTCATTCGCATGGTTGGGTGTAGCGATGTCCTCATCGAGGATGTGTCGCTGCGGCATTCCGCCATGTGGATGCAGCACTATCAAAATTGCGACGGCGTCACCGTTCGGGGCATCGATGTCTTCAATCACGGCGTCCGCAATAATGACTTCATCGACATCGATTCCTCCCGGAACGTGACGATCACGGATTGCGTATCGGATACGGGAGACGATGGACTGACGCTGAAAAGCACGGGCAACCTTCCGACGGAAAATGTCACCGTCAGCAACTGCACTTTTCGTTCGCACTGCAACGCCATCAAAGCCGGAACAGAGTCTTCGGGCGGCTTCAAGAATATCACGATCACGAACTGCACGGTCGAACCATCAACGTCGGATGATGTTGTCTTGGGAAGACGTGAGGGACTTGCCGGCATTGCACTGGAACTCGTTGACGGCGGAACCCTCGATGGAGTCACGGTCTCCAACATCAACATCGAGCAAACCACCTCGCCAATATTTCTTCGACTGGGTAATCGCGCTCGTCCCCCCAGACCGACGGATCCAACGCCGTCGGTCGGCACCTTTCGCAATGTGATCATCCGCGACATCGTTGCCACAAATGCCGGCACCACCGGCTGCTCCATCACCGGCATTCCCGGACATCGCGTCGAGAATGTGACTCTCTGCAACGTGCGCATCACATTCGACGGTGGCGGTACGCCCACCTATGACGTCGGCAGCGTGCCCGAACTCGAGGCATCCTATCCCGAATGCACCATGTTTGGAACTCTCCCGGCGTACGGCTTGTTCGCTCGTCATGTGGATGGCCTGCGGCTTCAGAACGTCGATTTCAGCACGAACAGTCCCGACACAAGACCCGCGACGGCACTGGTTGATGTTGCCGCCAGGAAGATACTTGTCGAGGAGGATTTCGCGACCGATCCGGGGTGGATACACGGTCCGAATCCGACGTTCAACGGCAATAACTTCGGTTATTCGACGACGAGCTACGCCAGCGGCGTGGGGGGCGAGATGGGAGGCGAAGTCCACAACATCGGCAGGAGCATTCCGGGGAATCCCCCGACGTTCTATGGGACGGATTTGCCCGTCCATCTCTCGCTGGACGACACGTTCGAGCTCAACTGGAGCACGAATTACGGCGCCAACTACTACGGATTCCACCTGGTGGAAACGTACACGCGGTTCGGGTACTTCTCGCGGGAGGGGACGGACATTACGAACTGGTTTCCGGTCCACATGGGACTTCAGTTCGGCGATGATGCAGTTTACTTGATCTATTCGATGCGGGAGGACGGGTATGCCCAGTACAAGCTGTTGAAAAATGGCGTTTCGGACGTCGCCGGAAGTAGTGTTCGCTTCATGTACGACCCGAATGCCGGTGCCTATGGGCGCATGTATGGTCAATACAACAACGAGCCGGTCGTGACGATGGACTTACTCCAAACGGACCGGGCGCACCCTCCCCTCAACGGATTCGACACGTTCGGGATGTTCGCGATGCCCATCAATCCCCTGGGCACCGAAGGCAACATGCATTACTTCGACAACGTCGCGTTCACCATGACGGAAGAGCCGCCCGTTATTCCGGGCGAGTTCATGCAGCCCTCGGCGATTGCCGACCACACCGGCCCCTACAATGGCAACGAGTGGGCGTTTCAGCCGGAGAATCTCATTACCGGGGCCGGAATTCTGGACTACAACGGACAGACCGAGGTAACCCCGACGTCGCTCCATATGGTCCAGGGAGCGACCCCCGACGGAGACTCGGGAAACTCCTGGATGAGTGGTCCGACCGCCAACGCAACGGGTGAGTATATCGTGTTTGATTTTCAGGGCGAGGCGCCCGAAGTGACGGGGATCTACATTTGGCCGTGGCTCGACTTGGCGTCGCTGAGTCGTTGCGTGAAGGACATCGATATCTACGTAGGTGACGGCTCCGTGGTACCGCAGACGACGCAGGCCGGCTGGCAGTCGGTGTTAACGAAGATTGATAGCATCACCGTGGCGCAAGCCGTCACCTCCGGTTCGGATGTTGGAGCCCAGGGATTTTTGCTGGACACGCCGGCCACGGACGTCCGTTACATCTTGTTCGACATTCGAAGTACGTACGGGGGAGACTCGCCCACCGTCCTCTACCCCGGGTTGAGCGAGGTTGGTTTCGCCGGCACGCCACCACCGCCACCTTCGATTCCGGGAGATGCAAACGGCGACGGCACGGTCGACGCGGAAGATGCTAAGGCCTTGGCCGCCAACTGGGGGACGGCCACGGAGGCAACGTGGGCGATGGGTGATTTTGACGGAGACCACGCGGTCGGCCCACGCGATGCATCGATTCTGGCGGCCAACTGGGGATACAGCCTCGTTCCTAACGAGGGAGTCGCGGTTCCCGAACCCGGCACGTTAGCCGCAATGTTGGGCCTCGGATTGGGCGTCCTCTTGACTGCGGGCCACCGAAGAAGGCGTTTTGATCGTTGAAGAACGGTAGAGTGGTTTGTCGCACGACGACACTCGCGGTTCTTACGTCGGCGGAACAGAGGTCGTGTGCCGCTTCGCGACGGATGTGGAGCTGCTGTCAAAAATCGGAAGGCCGCACCGAGAAGAGACGTTGGACGATACCACGCAGCGTCGCGCTCGGCTTTGAGAATGAAATCCGTTAAGGTCCCAAGGTCCCCTGACATGATCAGAAAACAGACCAATGCGTTTACCTTGGTGGAACTCCTGGTCGTGGTGGCTATCATTGGGGTGCTCATCGCGTTGCTTCTGCCGGCCGTGCAGGCTGCCCGAGAAGCCGCCCGAAGAGCGCAGTGTGCCAGCAATCTCAAGCAGATTGGTATTGGATTGCATTCCTACCTTTCGGCGATCCGAACCTTCCCACCAGGTGGAATCACCGTTGGCGATTGGCGGGGACCGAACTACACCAATTGGGCCATTTCGATTCTGCCCTACATCGAGCAGCAGTCGCTGTACGATCGGTATGACATGAAACTCCAAAACGAGGACCCTCGCAATCTTCCAGTCTGTCAGACCCGCGTCGACCTCTATTGTTGCCCCTCCGACCCGAACGTCGACAATGTCGACGTTCCCGATAGCGGTCCGGCGGGGGACCGACAGATGAAATACCGTCGCGGTTCGTACCGCTGCAATACGGGCCGTCTGAAGCCGGACGGATATTTCGACACGCACTTCAATTCGACGTTCATGCCGATGGGCTGGCGTGGTCCCCTACACGTCGTGGGCGACGCGGTGGACTTCAACGGCAAGACCGTTAGGTGGCGCTGCGAATCCATCGACAAGATCACCGACGGCGCCTCAAATACTTTCGCGGTCGGCGAGCAGCTCACGCTGACCAACCAGTCTCGATCGACCTATTGGGCCTACACCTACACGTCGTACAATAAGTCAGCCGCCATTCCCGAAAGTCGAATCTTGTTGGCCGACTACGTCCGGTGCGTGCTGACTCCGGGCACCTTTCATCGCGACAACTACTGCAAACGGGGTTGGGGCACCCTTCATCCAGGCGGAATCCAGTTCGTCATGTGTGACGGGGCAGTCCGCTCGGTCGACACGGGCATCGACATGGAATTGTTCTGCGCTTTGGCCACAATCGCGGGTAACGAGGTGACCGACTTTGAATGAACCGCGAGTACGAACCGAAAGAGGAAGCCCGTCGGGGAGATACGACTCTTTGCAGCATTCTAACGCATTGTTTCACTGATAATGATGATAGGTTGCCTAACGTGTATTGGTCCAACACGGCCGCCCCAGACCGTCCTTCACCTACGCGGTGCTTTGCTCTTGGCTCAGTCTTCCTCGCAATGTTGGCTTTGATACTCGGACCGACCGCCGGTTGTGGCGAATCGGGTCCCCGCACGGTGCCGGTTTCTGGGCGAGTCACATTCAAAGGACAGCCATTGGTCGGAGTCCATGTTCTGTTTCAGCCTCGCGTCCAGGGAACAAGCCAGATGACCGTGGGAGCGGGATCAAGCGGGACGACTGACGCCGACGGCCGATACATTCTGCAAACCGCCGCGGAGCCACCGTCGGACGGTGCGGTGCCGGGTGGGCATTTGGTCCGGTTTTCGACCAGAGACATGAAGGCGGGCAAGATGTTGACGCTGCCTCCTTCTTGCTCCGATGGAAGTATGTCGTTCGTCGTTCCACCCGAGGGGACGGATCAGGCCAATTTCGACCTACGCTGAGTCACTAGCGGAAACACCCGCGAAAGGAACTGTCACTGTCCCGGCTTCCAAGCCATGCGAGGCTCCCGAATGAGTTTGGCGTCGGTGGACGAGGTTTTGCACGGGCAATCGAATAGTCTGGCTGGAAGACTGCGAGTCGACCGTATACGGTGGGGCCGAGACACTATGGCACTAAGATGAGTTTATCCATGATTCGACAACCTGAGACGTGCAATCGCGACCTATCGCGTCTTCGAGGACCGCGACTCGGAATGCGCGTGAAGAAGGAGATGTGCCTTGCATTGCTTCTCATCTCTTTTCTTCCATCCGAAGCAGCTCACGCGGTCACGGTCCGCGCCGCCGATTTCGGGTACAATCCCGTCGACGCGACCTCCGCCCTTCAGGCCGCCATCGATAGCGGCGCGGATACCGTCATCGTCGATAAGATGGCCGCCGACTGGACCATCCAACCGGTATTCTTAAATAGCTCGAACCAGCGAATTGTTTTTGAGGACGGCGTGAAAGTCGTCGCCAAAGCCGGATCCTTTCACGGAATCTACGACTGCCTTTTCCTGGCCAACGCCCAGTCGAACATCACGTTGTCGGGCTACGGAGCGACCCTGCAAATGCGAAAGGATGACTACCTGAGCTCCGACTACACGGATAGTGAATTTCGGATGGCAATCCGGTTGGGGGGTTGCACCAATGTCACGATCGAAGGACTCACGATACTCGACACCGGCGGCGATGGAGTGTGCATGGCGTCGTGGGGTCCGGATCGCCCCTGGTGCGAGAACGTCGTGATTCGAGACATCGTCTGCGACAACAATTACCGTCAGGGCATAAGCATCTGCAGCGTAAAGAACTTGTTGGTTGACAACTGTATTTTCGCCAACACCAACGGAACTCCACCGGCGTCGGGAATCGACATCGAACCGGACAAGTTGTTCGAGCGAATTGACCAAGTCACCATACAGAACTCGATCATTCACGCGAACGCGGCCACGAACGGCGGCATTCAATTCGCGTTGAACAATTTCGGTGGCGAGCCTTACAAGGATGCACGGGTTGACATCAACCATTGCACGATCGTCGGGAACAGCAACCAAGGGATGTGGTTGTGGGACACGACTTCGGGGCTGACGGTTCGAAACTCCCTCTTCGTTTCGAACACGGGCTACGGAGTCTACCAACTCTACAATAACCTTGGCACGCTCTCGGTCGAGCATAGCGCGTTTTGGGATAATGGGAGCGGCGCGACGCGAATGGCCAACGTGGCAGCCACGAGCGTGACCGGCGTCGATCCGAAGATTCTTTCCACCGATATCAACCATCCCTATTACATGCACTTATCCGCGGATACCGCAACGACTATTTCCCAAGGGGCGTCCGACGGCAGACCCATGGGGGCCAGGCCAGTCGCGCCATGGAGCGGATTGGTCCTTGTGAAAGAGCATTTTACCGGCGATCCGGGTTGGATCCACGGCCCGGATCCCGACTACGCGGGCAACAGCTTCGGGTATTCGGCGACCAGCCGCGCCGGCGGCGAGACGGGAGAAATCGGCGGCACGGTTCATTCCATCGGTCGAAGCATCCCCGGGACGCCCCCGGTTTTCTACGGCAAAGACCTCGTCAAGCCGCTCACGCTGGAAGATTCCTTCGAATTGAACTGGAACACGGAAGATGGGGCGGACTACTATGGCGAACAAGGGCTCAACAGCTACGTGAGGTTTGGGTATTTTGACCGCGATGCAATCACGACTTGGTATCCGGTCCACATGGGGCTTCAGATGGGCGATGACGCCATTTACCTGATCTATTCAATGCATGAAACCGGTTGGACTCAGCAGAAACTGTTGAAAGCGGGGATTTCGGGTACGACCGGACATCGCCTTCGTTTCATCTACGACCCGGACGCGGGCCCATACGGACGGATTTCGGGGCAATATAACGACGAGCCCATCGTCAGCATGGATCTCACTTCGGGAGATCGCGTCCGGTGGA
>DOEZ01000096.1:3209-5910 GCA_003532715.1 Planctomycetaceae bacterium | reverse complement strand
TGGATCGCGTACACCGCGACGAGCCACAGCGGTGAGACCAGGTCGCCGCCGACGGCGGCCTGCGCGGCGGCGGCCATCAGCACGAACGACAGGCCGTTGAGCACCAGGCCGACGGCGAACTTCGTGGGCGTGGACACCCGGTGCCCGAGTTTGAGCCACAGCGCGGCGGCCAGCGGTGCGCCGATGATGATGAGGATCGGGTTCACCGACTGCAGCCAGGACGCCGGGAACGTGAACCCGCCCACCGAGCGGTCGGTCCGGTCGGCGGCGAAGATGTTCAGCACCGACCCGGCCTGGTCGTAGATGAGCCAGAACGAGGCGGCGAACAGGAACAGCCACACGTACGCCTTCATCCGGCTGCGTTCGGTGCCGCTGATCTCCCGGTCGGTGAGGATCCGCGCGAAGTAGCCGACAGTCACCAGCACCGTCACCACGGTCAGCAGGTTGACCACCGTGTCGACGGTGAACCAGCCGGCCACCAGCAGCACCAGCAGGACGGCGAGCAGCACGACAGTCGCCACGCCGATGCGGGTCAGTGCCCGCCGCCGGTCGGCGCCGAGCAGCGGGTCCGCAGGGCGGGCGCCCGCGTCGCCGAGGTTGCGCCGGCCCAGCACATACTGGAGCACGCCGAAGGTCATGCCGACCGCGGCGGCGCCGAACCCCAGATGCCAGTTGATCCTCTCACCGAGGAATCCGGTGATCAGCGGCGCGATGAACGCGCCCAGGTTGATGCCCATGTAGAAGATCGAGAACCCGGCGTCGCGCCGGGGTGAGTCGCGCTCGTACAGGTCACCGACCATGGTGGAGATGTTCGGTTTGAGCAGGCCGGTGCCGAGCACGATCAACGCCATGCCGGCGAACACGCTCCACCCGGTGGGGATCGCCATCACGTAGTGGCCGGCGGCGATCACCACGCCGCCCCACAGCACGCTGCGCCGCGCGCCGATCAGCCGGTCGGCGACCCAGCCGCCGGGCAGCGCCATCAGGTAGACCATGGCGTTGTACGTGCCGTACACGGCGTTCGCGCTGGACTCGCCGAGGTCCAGCCCGCCGTCGGCGACCGCCGCCGTCAGGTACAGCACGAGGATCGCCCGCATGCCGTAGAAGCTGAACCGCTCCCACATCTCGGTGATGAAGAGAACCCAAAGTCCCTTGGGCTGCCCCATGGCGGCTTTGACGTGGGCCGTTTCCGCCGCGGTGCCGTTGGCGTCGTCGGACTGACTCACTCGTAGTCTCCTAACCTAGTCTATTCACGACGCCCTACTAGCCCGAAGCGCAAGCGAGGATCATCAAACGGTCTTTCGACACACGCATCCTCGCTGGCGCTTCGGGCTGGTGCTTGGCACACCGCGCCGAAATCAATGGCTCGTCTACGACTCGGACAAAACAGAACGAAGAACCCCAAAGCGGGGGGATAGTCTGACTTAGACCGACATGATAGCCAAACGCCGGGCAATTGGCTAGCCCGGGTCATTCACGACGCTACCCCAACCCGAAACGCAAGCGAGAGGATCGCAACAACTTATCGTCGCTTGCGAATCCGGCTGAATTCCGGCACGCCGCGCCGAAATCACGGGCTCGTGAATAATCCGGGCCCAACCCACGCGGATCACGACGAAGACGAGTCGGACGAACACGCCTCGTTTTCGACCGATCCGAGACCCTTCGCGAGCAAGTCGAGTCGGCTTCTCAATTCTTCTAGAAACCGTTGAGGCGGAGTGTCGTCGGACCAATGGGAGAAGAGCGAATCGCCGGCGGCCGGGCCGCGCGTCGTCGCCTCGGCCGCGTCGCGGCGGAGTTGGCGGAGATACGCGTCGAACCCTTCGAGCCGGGCCGCCGTCTCGCGGTGGTCCCCCGAAAGCCGATCGAGTTGCAGCACCGTCGACACCAGCAGGGCCATTAGACCGCCCACACCGATCGGCAGCCCGACCGACCAAAGATCGCCGCGTTGCATGACGATGGCCCATCCCAAGAGCACGCCGCCACAGGTCGACGCCATCAGCCCAATCATGAGCGAAACGACGGCAAGACCACCGATGAGCCTCGCCCCCAGGCTCGTTCCGGCCGTCACGTTTCGTGGCGAGCGACGGCCCCCATGGTGACCGTTTGGCGACGAGTGGGCCGCGTCGAAGCGGTGCCGCTTTTTGCTCGTGTCTTGCGAGACGCCGTCGCCGCGCCCCAGGCTGTCGTCCAGATCTTCGAACGCGCCGAGAAGCCGGGCGACGTGCTTGAGTTGCTCGCCCGTCTCCCAGCCGTCGTAACCGCTGGGCCGGAGTAGCGCCGTCTCGCCCTGGCCCGTCAGGTCGTTGCCGAGAGCCGCCGAACCCGGCGCGGAGCCTGTCCCTCGCCGCGCGGCCGGCTTGTCGCCGACCGGCCGCCCACATCGGAGGCAGGTAAGCCTACCTGTTTCGGGGGATGCCGCTTGGGGCACATCCTGTCCACAGTTGTGACACCACATTGTGTTCCCTACATCGGGCCGTTTTGGTGTTAAACTGTAGGGATTTCAGGGGATTTGCCGGGAGTAAGGTGCCCTTTTCGCCCCCGCGAGCCTGCATCCCGGCCTACCCATACCCCCCCATACCAAAGAAGAGCCGTTTCTTGAGCATCCGATAGAACCAGTAGTCCTCCGGAATCTCCTCGCCCGGCAGATGGTGGCTTGTCCGCGGCTGGGCGGCCGTCAATTCCCCGAAGGCGTCGCGGC
>DOEZ01000096.1:0-3189 GCA_003532715.1 Planctomycetaceae bacterium | reverse complement strand
GTGTCACTGGCGCCTTGCTCGCGGAAGAACTCGGCCAACTCGCCCGGATGCTCGAGAATGACGCAACCCTTGGTTCGCTCGTTGACGAACCGCTGAAATCCGCGCAGAAATTCGCTCTCGTTAATCGTCTTGAACAGATCGCCCTCGTTGTCGCCGATCTGCTCGCGCGCGAACGAAAGCGGCGGGCACGGCTCGATGCTCCCTCGTGGGCCGATGTGAAAACCGAGCCCCAACGCGGCCGGACAGACGGCCTCGCCCTCGGCGTTCCAATAGGTGTCGATCAGAATGATCGGGTGCCGCCGCCGCAACGCCAAGAGCCGCCGGCGCAACGCGAGCATCTGCTCGCGGCTTACGCACAACTCGGGCGTCGGATCGGCGCCGACCGGCCGGCAGACATAGTACCAAAGGTACATCGCCCCCCGGTCGATCATCGCGCGAACGTAATCGTCCGACGTGACGTCGTCGAGGTTCTTTCCGGTCACGGTCGTGGCGACGCCGAAGAGAATTCTCCGCTTGTGCAACTCGCGCATTCCGGCGCGGGCCGCCTCGAAAACGCCCTCGCCGCGACGGTCGTCGTTGGCCTCGGCCGACCCGTCGATGCTCACCAGCGGCGTGACATTGCCCAACGCGCGAATCCGCTCGGCCGTGGCCGCGTCGAAAAACATGCCGTTGGTGATGACCTGAAAGTAACAATCCGGGTGGTCGGCGGGAATGGCCAACACGTCGGGATACATCATCGGCTCGCCGCCCAGGAGCGTATGGAAACGCGCCTTGTGGCGTCGCGCGGCGGCGATCATCGCGTCGATATCCGCCCGGTCGAGCCGGTGGATTGTCCCCTTCGTCTTGATCCAGCAGCCTCGGCATCGCAGGTTGCACGCGTTGGTCAGGGCGAAGAACAGAAACGGGGGAAACAGCTCGCCCCGGCGCAGACGGCGACGATACGCTCGCATCGCGCCGAGCGATCGAAACGCCCAAAGATGGCCCGCCTTCCACAGCAACCGCGGCGAGACTTCAGTGGCCAGTCGGTAGGCGAGTCGTGCAAGCATGGGCGGGGTATTCGTGGGGCTGGATGGACGTGTGAAAGTCGTGACGCGCTAGAAGCCGCGCCCGGCCGACGTGGTCCATTATACCCGACCGGACCACCTTTCGTCATGTAGCACAGCCGCCCCCGGCTGTGAGAGACGACACCCAACCGTGAGAAGTGACACCGAACAGCCGAGGGCGGCTGTGCTGCGTGGTTTTCTACAGCCGGGGGCGGCTGTGCTACATTCTTGAGCAGGGTTCTCGCGTATGGCCTCCTCCTCACCACCATCGCATCCCATGCTCGACACGACCATCCTCGCTGTATAGACTTGAGGGGTGAGCCCCGCCTTTCCCATTCCCCCCCTTTCCCCTTTTTCCGAAACGTCTTTCCCCCGAAACGTCCGCCAAACCAGAATTCCCACGTTCCCTCCAGCAACACGCCCCATGATCGACCCGACCGAACTCGACCGAGCGCGTCAGACGGTTCTCGACGATCTGTTGGCGTTGCGCGACGAGTCGGGCCACTGGGTTGGGCGCCTTTGTTCGTCGCCCCTTTCGACCGCGACCGCCGCCAGCGCCCTGGCGCTGGTCGACCGGCACGTGACCGAAGGGCCGCGCCATCGCGACTTGATCCAGCGGGCCGTCGGCTATCTTGCCAAGATGGTCAACGACGACGGCGGCTGGGGCGACACCGACCGCAGCCGCTCGAACCTGGCGACGACGATGCTCGTTCGCGCGGTCTTCGAATTGGCCGGCGCGGCTGGCTCTCATGCCGAACTGATCGCCCGGGTTGAGGCACACATCGACCGCGAGGGCCGCATCGACGGGCTGCGTCGCCGCTACGGCAAGGACAAAACGTTCGCCGTGCCCATTCTGACGAACTACGCCCTGGCCGGGCTGGTTCCGTGGAGCGAAGTCGCCCCGCTGCCGTTCGAGTTGGCCTGTTCGCCCCATTGGCTGCTGCGGTTCTTGCGGCTGCCGGTCGTCAGCTACGCCCTGCCGGCCCTGGTCGCCATCGGGCAGGCGCGATTCTTCCATGCGCCGCCGTCCAACCGGCTCTCTCGCGCGGTTCGAAGCTGGGCCGTCGGCCCAAGCATCAAGAAACTCCGTGCGATGCAACCGGCCAGCGGCGGCTACCTCGAGGCGACGCCCTTGACGAGCTTCGTGGTGATGAGTCTGGCCGCCACCGGCCGGACAGAGCACGCGGTCAC
The DNA here is from genome assembly GCA_003532715.1 of Planctomycetaceae bacterium. Lineage (GTDB taxonomy): Bacteria > Planctomycetota > Planctomycetia > Pirellulales > Thermoguttaceae > UBA11386. The sequence goes on along the minus strand of DOEZ01000096.1, from coordinate 955 downwards.
GCGCGACGGCGTCCGATTTCTTCGCGAATCGGCTCGCGACGATGGAAGCTGGCCGATCGACACAAACCTGGCCACATGGAACACGACGCTGGCGGTCAACGCGCTTCCGCGCGAATCGCTTGGCGAAGTGGGCGACGATTGCGTCGAGTGGCTCTTGCAGTGCCAGCATCGGACGGTTCATCCGTTTACCCGGGCGGCGGCGGGCGGTTGGGGCTGGACCGACCTGAGCGGCGCGGTCCCCGACGCCGACGACACGGCTGGCGCCCTCTTGGCCTTGGCGAGAGTCGCCTTTCGCTCCGCGAAAGTAGCGCCGCGCGCTCGCTACTTTCGCGGAGCGAAAGGNNGCTCGGTCTTCAGAACGGCGACGGCGGATGGCCGACGTTTTGTCGAGGTTGGGGCGCGCTGCCTTTCGACCGCAGCGGCGCCGATCTGACTGCCCACGCCCTGCGCGCCCTGCACGCATCGCGGCAGATGGCGCCGGCCAGAATCGATCGGGCAATCCATCGCGGTTTTGCCTACCTCGAAAAGGTCCAACGTGACGACGGCCGTTGGACGCCCCTCTGGTTCGGCAATGAGAACGAACCGGGCGAGGAGAATCCGATCTATGGCACGGCGCGAGTGTTGTTGGCCTATCGCGAGCTGGACCGCATGTCGACCCACCCGGCACGGCGCGGCGCGGCATGGCTCGCCGCGCGGCAGAACACGGACGGCGGCTGGGGAGGCGATCCGCGAGGCGTGTCCGGCGTCGAAGAGACGGCCGTCGCCGTTGAGGCCCTTCTTGCCGGTATGGAGACCCCCTCGGTGCAAGTCGGGGTCGAGCAAGGACTTGCTTGGCTTTGCCGAGCCGTCGCCGAGGGCCGCCACCGGGAAAGCTCGCCAATTGGTTTGTATTTTGCCAAACTATGGTATCATGAAATGACGTATCCGCTGGTGTTTACGCTCTCGGCGCTGTCCC
>DOEZ01000536.1 GCA_003532715.1 Planctomycetaceae bacterium | reverse complement strand
TTTCAAAGCCATCACCGAGGCGCGATTCGATTCGCGCCGCGGTTTTTATGGAACCGTCGGCGCGGCGTGCGTCATCAAGAACTGCAGCATTATCAAGGACGTGAAATTCGGCGATTGCGTTTACGTCAAAGGCGCCAATAAGCTCAAGAACCTGACGATCAATTCGAGCAAGGACGAACCCAGCCAAATTGGCGAGGGCGTGGAGCTGGTCAACGGCATTGTCGGCTTCGGGTGCCACATCTTCTACGGATGTAAGGCGGTTCGCTTCATTCTTGGCAACAATTCGAATCTGAAATACGGGGCTCGGTTGATCCACTCGTTCTTGGGCGACAACTCGACCGTGTCGTGCTGCGAAATCCTCAGCAGTCTGATCTTTCCGTCGCACGAGCAACACCATAACAACTCGTTTCTGACGGCGGCGATTGTCAAGGGGCAAAGCAACCTCGCCGCGGGAGCCACGGTCGGCTCGAATCACAACAGCCGCTCGAACGACGGCGAGATCGAGGCCGGACGCGGTTTCTGGCCGGGCCTTTGCACGACGTTGAAGCACTCGTCGCGATTCGCGTCGTTCACGCTGCTGACGAAGGGCGACTACCCGGCGGAATTGAACGTTCGCTTGCCGTTTTGCCTGCTCAACGACGATCGAACCAACGGCCGGTTGACCGTGATGCCGGCGTACTGGTGGATGTACAACATGTACGCCCTGGCGCGCAATCCTCAGAAGTTTCGGGCTCGCGACAAGCGAAAGACTTGCACGCAGAAAATGGAGATCGATCCGCTGGCGCCCGATACGGTCGAAGAGATATTCCAGGCCCTGCGCCTGCTGGAGATCTGGACGGCCAAGGCGAGGCTTCGCACCGCCGGCCGGGGGCCGGACGAGCTGGAAGATGAGGCGTTGGCTCGTCTCGGGCGCGAATTACTGACGGGCGCGGAGGAACGCACCGCCGGCCTCGAGGTGTTGGGCGAGAACATGGAGTGTTCGCAGCGCAAGGTCGTGATTCTCAAGGCGCGCCAGGCCCATCGCGCGTATCGAGAGATGCTGCACTACTACGCAGTCAAGAACCTGTTGGATTATCTCGATTCGCAACCCGCGGCAGACCTTTCGGCGATGGTCAGGACGCTATCCGGACCGCGCCAGCGGCAGTGGATCAACGTCGGCGGCCAGTTGATTTCCGCTCCGGATCTCGAAACGCTTTTTGAACGCATCAAGTCGGGCGAGTTGAATAGTTGGGATGCGATCCACAATGCGTACGAGGAACTCTGGACGGTGTACCCTCGCGCGAAGCAAGAACACGCCTATGCCTCGCTGCTCGACCTGCTGGCGGGGAAGGAACTCACGCCGGCGCTTTGGCAGGACGCCTTGGCGGAGGCGGCTCGCATTGCCGAGTATATTCGCGATCAGGTGTACATCAGCCGAAACAAGGACTACGTGAACCCGTTTCGCCAGGCCACGTTTGCCAACGCCGAGGAGATGCGCGCGGTCATCGGCACGATCGACGACAATAGCTTCGTCAAGCAGACCCGCGAGGATACCAAGGCGTTTCTCCGGCGGATCGAAGCGGCGCGAGCACGCGAGTGATGGTCTCTTCAATTGGAACCCGATGATGGTAACGAGATCGTCTTCTGGATGGCGAGAGCGATGAACCATTCCGGATTCGATCACGCAGAATGCCGGTTCGGTGGACAGTCGTCGCGAAGCGTGACGACAATCGCACGGGAATGGTCAAGAAGACATGAGCTACAACGAAACCCTGCTTAACGTTTGTTGGGAAGATCTTCCTGCTCCCGTCCACTTACAGGCGAAGCGGTGTCTGAAGGACATTATCGCCACGGCCGCTGGGAGCCTCGCCCTTCCGAGTTGTCGACAGGCCGAGGCCGTCGTGACGGCACAGTACGGACCAGGCGACGTGCCGCTGTGGTTTAGAGGAAAGGGAAGCAGCTTCGTCGGCGCGGCACTCTACAACGCACTGGCGATCGATTCGCTCGACTGCCATGACGGGTTCCGCCCCAACAAGGGACACGTCGGAGCCACGGTCGTGCCCGTGGTCCTTGGCGCTTGCGCGGGGCGCGACGTGCCGGGCAAGGAGCTTCTCGCGGCCATCGTCATGGGTTACGAAATTGCCTGCCGCGCGGGACTTGTGATCCATCCTCTTTATGCTCCGGCATATCACGCCTCGGGTAGCTGGGCTGCCTTGGGGGCGGCCGCTGCCGCCGCCCGAATTATGTGCGTGCCGGCCGACTCCATCGACAACGTTGTCGGAATAGCGGAATACTATGCGCCCATGTCGCCGATGCTTCGCTGCACGAAGCACCCGGCATTTGTCAAGGACGCCGCCGGCGCCGGTGCTTGGGCGGCCGCAATGGCACTTGCCATGCAGCAGTGCGGAATACGGGGTTTGCCTTCGCTGTTTGTCACGGAGCCGCGCGGACGCGAACAAATCGAGTCGCTTGGCGAGGACTGGATGATTCTGAGGCAGTACTTCAAACCCTACCCGACTTGTCGCTGGGCACAACCGGTCGTTGAGGGCGCGCTATACTTGCAGAGAGAATACGGGTTCACCACCAGGGAAATCGAGAGAATCGACGTCGATACTTTTGACGTGGCCGCCGACCTGGTAACGTTCCCTCCCGAGGATTCCGACGCGGCGCAGTATTCCACCCCTTGGGCCGTGGCTGCCATGCTTGTCGACGGAAAGCTCGGAGTCGACCAGATCCATCCCGACAGACTCACGGATCCAGAAATCATCGAGCTCGGCAAACGGGTAAAGACACACGTCGACAAAGAAATCCAGGCATGTTTTCCGGAGAAGTGTCTCGCGCGGGTGATGATCGGCTTGAAAGACGGTCGCGTCTTCCGTGGTCCAACCCTGAGCGCCCGAGGCGATTATTCCGCTTCTTTGGACAAGCAAGAGCTAACCGCGAAGTTCCAAGCTCTCTTGGGACACCGCCTGGGAGAAGGTGCTGTCAGCAAGCTTGGTGAAGTGCTCGAATCGCTGGAAAACCGGCCCGCAGACCATCTCCTGGGGCTTCTTTCGCAACGCGAAACCGACAGAGACTAAGCCGTAACCCGTGGACGCTCTTCCTGAGTTCCGAAATGGGACA
>DOEZ01000514.1 GCA_003532715.1 Planctomycetaceae bacterium | reverse complement strand
TCGTGGGGTGTTTCCCGTCATTGCGGGTGGTACACCGGTTCGAGGCTCGGATCCTCGGTGGACAACGGCGCTTGCACGGAAGGCGTTGCTTCCTCCTCGAACCGCCGAGTGTCCAGCACCGTCAGATAATGCGTGTCGATCGCGATCTGTTGTTTGAATTGTATTCGGAGAATCCCCTGCGAAGCGTTATACCACTCGACAAACTGCTTGAGCCATTGCAGTTCTCCCTCGCTCTTGCTGATCCGTTGCTGCAACGCTTTTTCCTCGTCCTCGCTCATCCCTCGGCGGCTGCTGGCCGCGCGCACGGACATCAACCGATTTTCGAGTCGGGCTCTTTGCTGGTCGAGCCAGGCAAGATGACGCGTCGAAAAGCGCGAGGGCCTGTCGCGACTGGACAGGTGGGAAAAAGCGTTTGCTTCCAGGTGTGTCGTCTGGCCTCGCAGCACGTATTCCAAACGCAGTTCGATTTTACAGCCATGCTGGTTGAACACAGCCACATCCGCGCGTTGCCCGATGGTCAACGTGACCGGTTCCTTCATGCGAGCACTCCGCGGAAGACCGTCGACGGCTGTAATGACCAGCCGCGTCGCCTCCGGTTTCGCCTGCTCGTCGGCCGGAAGTCGCACCTGCTCCGATCCAGTCCGAAGCGCGAGCGTCAAGGGCGGCGTTCCCTGCGGCGTCGTCAAACGAATAAGATGCACGTACTCGCCGGAACGCAATTCCAAGATACAGTTCTTCAAGTTCGCGGCCGGCGTTGCTTGAGCCTCGTCGATCCAAGCGAACGCCAGCTTCTTGTCGCGAAACGAGACACGCGCCACGTCCGTCCGGCTCTCACTTTCGTCAATCAGTTGAACGACCCAACTCGGTTCGTCCGATGGCGGCCCAAGCTCGAATCGGGCGGCCCCCTTGATGGCTAAATCACCTCCCAATAGACGCAATTGCAGCTTCTCTCTCGGCGACGATTGGGTCGCGCCCAGCACGACCGCGTCGTTCGGTTGAGACAACGGGGGGAGGTCCACGACGCCGGGCAAGCCGTGAAGCGGATTCGTCACTTTTTTTGGGGTGGGGTTTCGACGAGTGCTCGGCGGCGCCACGGGCTTCGGTTCGTCTGTTGTCGTCGGCCCTACCGGCACCGGTTCCACCACGAGCTCGGGCGGCTCAATCGGCACGGGATCACTCGAAGGGACGACAGCCGGTTCAACCGGTCGTGCGGGTTGCCGCCGCCGATCACGCTTCGGTTTGTCGACGGGCGATGACTTCGGTTCCGTCGGCCGCTGGCTCGCGCTTGGTTCCGTCGGCTCCACCACGTCCTTCACGTCGGGCAATGTTTTCCTTGGACTCGTTTCGGTTGTCACTTCCTTTGGATTTGTTTCCTCAATCGTGTCGGTTGCCTCGGCGACTCGTGTCGGCGCGACACGCGTCTCGGACTCGTCGGGCTCGTCGCGGACGACCATCATGATTACCGCCGCTATCACCAACAGGACGCCCAAAACGCTCGCCCCGGTCGCCATCCAGAATATCAACCGCCGTTCGTCGCTCATCAGGGTCTTCGGCGCCGCCTGCGCGCGCGCCACGGGCGCGGCCGTCTTGAAATCCTCCTCGTCGATGGCCACGCCTGTTGATTTCTGTTTCTCGGCCGACTCCGACGCATCGGCCGCTGCATCCCGCGCCCGCGGATGCCAATCGTTCAAGGCCTGAACGACTTCCCCGGCCGACTGAAAACGGTCCTTTGGATCCTTTGCCATCATCTTCAAGCAGATGTCGATCAACTCGGCGGGCACGTCGGGATGTTCGGCCAGGATGTCGGGTGGCGGCTGCGTCTGATGGCGAACGATCCGCTGCGCCAGCGTTCCTTCGTCGAAGGGCGGATGTCCCGTGAGCAGAAAGTACATCGTGCAGCCCAGGGAATAGAGGTCCGCCCGATGATCGAAATCCGGCCCGCTCATGGCCTGCTCGGGCGCCATGTAGTCGACCGTGCCCAATACTCGCTCGTCGCGGGTGGCCGACGAGTCTTCGTCGCTCTCGTTCAGCAAGCGAGCCATGCCCATGTCGAGTATCTTGACGACCCCCGCCGTGTTCACCAATAGATTCGACGGCTTGATGTCGCAATGGACCATGTTACGTTGATGGGCGTGCGAGAGGCCCTTGGCGGCCTGGCGGATGCAATCGACCAGGAACTCGAACTCCAGCGGCCCTTCGGAATCGACCAATTCCTGAAGATCGTGACCCTCCACATACTCCATCACGATGAAGAAACGGTCGTTCTCTTGATCGACGTCGTACGCGCGAACGATGTTGGGGTGATCCAACGACGCGGTCGCGCGAGCCTCGGTCAAGAAGCGTTCCAACGAGGCGGGATCGCGGCCGATGCGGCGCGATATAACCTTCAAAGCGACGCGACGGTTCATCGTCGTGTGGCGGGCGAGAAAGACGCTGCCCATGCCGCCCCGCCCCAGCAAATCGAGCAGGACGTAATTGCCGATGTGAAACCGGGTCGAACCGGCCAGAAGCTGCTGCGCCTGCCACTCGGTCAGCAGGCCCTCCTCGATGAGAATCTCGGAGAATTCCTCGGCGTTGCTCGTCAGAAGAACCGTGTCGTGGGCCTGAGTCAACTGCTCGGCCGAGAGCAGGTTGCTCTTCTTCAAGACCACGAGGAGTTCTTCCGGCGAACTAATGGCCATGGACTCATTCAAACCGTGCAAAGGTCAACCGATTTTGGTGCCGCCTTCTTCCCGCGGATTCGCATGACGGCTCGATTGCCGGCCTGAACGCCCTCGCCCTCGATCACAAATGCGATCAAGTAGCACGCCACGGCCATTGTCGAACGCCCGCCTGACGCCAACCGAAAGGTATTATAGGGCCTGTCTCGGTTCCGCAAGACAACAGACTCGCCCGTCAATCAACGCGGGACGAAAACTCCCAAAACCAAGAAGCCGCCTATACCCCTATACGGCGGGGTAAATATCGAAGAGACGCCACTTCGATGAAGTCTACCAACGATCCGTGCGAATTGCAAACAAGCTGTTATCAAGAACATCGGCGGTCCAGTGATGCGTCTTCGGTCATCGTCGCGGTCGTGACGGCTGGGCGGCGGCAGTGGACTAGCGAAACCCCCATTCAGTGGGTAGCTTGCGAGCGATCGGGCCTGCCACGGACTGCGACCCGAAAGCCATGCCACAAGGCTCTTATGCCGTCTCATACGCCCAGGCAGCGTGCTGGTCAGCTTCGATTCGGTCGAGATTCGCCAACCGCAAGCGGCCACGGCAATGCAAATACTCGACCCTCGCGGCCGTGTCGAGAAAGGCCAGCAGAGCGAAGAATCCGCCGGTTCGCGGATAAACGCTTCCCGCAATGTCCCAAATGGTCATGGGTTGGCTCGCCGCTCTGACAAGATCGGCAATTTGTGCAATTCGTCGCGATTGAAAACGCTCGATCGCATCGATCCGTTCGTAAAGACCCTCGATGATCGGCTCGTGGCCCGGCAGCGCGATCCGGATTCGCGGAATGGCCCGGACGTTCCGCAGCGAATCGAGATAATGCCCCAACCCTTGGTACGGTCTTAGTGACTCGGGCCAGAGTTGTGGAATCGTTCGGGCCAGAATATGATCGCCGCAGAGCAACAGATCGTCGGCCACGAGGCAAACATGGCCGGGCGAATGTCCCGGCGTGTGCAACACGCGCAAACCGTCCATCTCGTCGCACGCGAGTCGTTCGACGTTGACCGGCACCGACGGAATCGGCTCGGACGACTGCCCATGATGGGACAGGAATTCGGCGGTCACCTCGGGCGGTGTTCCCGCCTCGACCAAGAGGCGACGGAGGTTTCGGAGTGCGACAACCGCGGATTCACGACACGCAGTTAGACGCCCCGCGTCGAGTGGATGGATGCAGACTTCCGCGTCGGTTCGAGCCAGCACCGCCGACAGCCCGCCGTAGTGGTCGGAATGTCCGTGCGTGATGACGATCCGCCGGACGTCCTTGATTCGGACCGACTCGCCGAACTCGCGACGGACCGTGTCGATGCCGTCGAGGATATTCTGGCACGACTCTCCCTGGCCGCTGCCCGTGTCGATCAATGTGGGCGGTCCCGCGCCCAGAACGAGATAAACACGCGCCGTGAACGCCGAAAACGCCTGGCACGGTATGCGATAGATTCGCTTGCCGGCGCTGGAAAGAAACTGGATAACGTCGGGTAAACGAGGCATGATGCGATCGGGCGGGTGGGAATGACGCGGTCTTAGAACGCTTTGGGTGCCCCTAGACCGTGGAAAGGCCACCTCGCGTCCATGCGCCAATTATCGCACACGCCACCCGCCGCGACAACCACGGCCCATACGGCCCCGCGACGACCACCACGTGCCCCTCGCGCCCGCCTCGGCTCGCGGGCAGCGCGAAGTATCACCCACCCGGTATGGCCAAAAACGACTCGACCTGCGACAATCAACCCTCGGCGGGGTCAAAGTCTGTTCGCGCCGCTCGTCTCGAGTCCAGGAGCCCCTGTTGTGACGCCTTGCGGAATATTGAACCTGAAC
>DOEZ01000559.1 GCA_003532715.1 Planctomycetaceae bacterium | reverse complement strand
TCTTCGACTTCCGCGCGGAAAACGCGCTACCCGTTCGCCGCAACTATTCCTTGGCCACCGCTCGGGGCGTGGACAGGCAACTACGATTCAACGTCCGTCTGAGCACGCCTCCGCGCGGCCGGGACTGCAGCGCCGGAGTTGGTTCCACGTTCCTTCACCACCTCACGCCGGGCGACCCGATCACCGCCGTCGGCCCGTTTGGCGACTTCCACATCAAGCCTACCGACAGAGAAATGGTTTACCTTGGCGGGGGCGCCGGCATGGCGCCGTTGCGTTCGCACCTCGCCCACCTCTTTGAAAACGAGAAGACGACGCGTCGCATAAGCTTCTGGTACGGCGCCCGCTCCTTGCGGGAGAGCTTCTATCAGGACTACTTCGAGACGATGGCGAGGCGATTCCCCAACTTCCGTTTCCACCTCGCGCTGTCCGACCCTCAGCCCCGCGACAACTGGAAATCCTACACCGGCTTGATCCACGAAATTCTTCTGGAAAACTATCTCGCCCGGCACCCGGATCCCACCAGCATCGAGTACTATGTGTGTGGGCCGCCGGCGATGATTCGAGCGTCGCTGACGATGCTGACTGGCCTCAACGTGGACGGGAGCCAAGTCGCCTTTGACGAATTCTGATTTCGTTCGCGCGAAGACGCCGAGATGCGTCGGGGTCCAAAAGGAAGCCCCGCGGAAACAACGAGACGCACCGCATGTGCAAGCTCGCACCAGAACCACCCTCGACCGAAGTCGGCCGGGGGTGATTCGTCGTTACCGTCTTCTGAATAACATCACGCCCGGTCGGCCGCTCCCCTCTGGACGGCGACGCGGCGATTGGCACGACGGCGGGCAGTGGCGGAAGGACGCCGCTTTCCCCCGTGGATCAGGACTCGCCGGAACCGATTGGCGCGGTAAACCACGCGTCTTCGTGGTGCCACTCCTCCTGTTTCCCACACGTGCTCCGGAAATGCTCGAACCGTGAAGAACATGAGAGCCGGTCCGCTTGCAATACCTATTCCTATAGTGAACCGTCGCCAGCCCTTCTGTCAGCATATTCGAGCGCCCTCGACGCCCCAAGCGGGCTGCGGCGTCTTGCCAGACGGAAACGGAATTTGCCAGAACTCGCTTGCCAGGAGCTACGCCTGAAAAATCTCCTTGAGCACCCCGATATACTCACCCACGGGAAACTCCGGTCGAAAGAGCAAATGTTCCCGAAGACGGATCACGCCGATACGGGTCGGTTCGGCGAAATCGCTACGGATAATTCGGCGAGCCGTCTCCACGTGCCCGTCCTTGCCATACAGCTTGCCCCAGCGCCAGCTTGCCCAATCGCAAAGACTCCTGGTATTCGGGTTGCTGGCCCGTTTCGCGGTTTCCATGGCAGCGGCTATTTCCTTGGGCGTGGACACCGCTTCGGTTGGCCATTCGTCCGGGACATCGTGCTCAAGCACCAAGCCCGCTCGTCCACCAAATGGCGCAAGGGTGTCGTTTAGAGGACGGTAATGGCGAGAAGCAGAGGACCCCGCCTACGGCAGCTTCACCGCGACCGCCATCGTGATCGGGGCGCGCGAGACGGAGAAGTTCGTCGTCGAGGGTTCGCGGCTCTTCCACGACGCCGAAGCTTTGGGCAGCACGGTCGGGACGTCATGCGACATGTGCCATCCCCGCGCGTCGAACACGCTGCGGCAAGACCGGTACCAAGAACGGTTACACATTTTGAGCGGCGAGCGGCGTGAGGTGCTCCTGTTTCCGCGTGTTCCGTTTCGCGGTGCGTGCCGACGGGTAAGCACCTGCAGTCGTCCTCTGCAAATCCGCTGACGTGTCACCCATGGGAAGGTGGCAAGCGACGACGCTGCCCCTCGTCCTGACTTTTGCGACGGTTCGAGTTTCGAAATGGATCTGTTCTGGATCCGGGCGTGTTCAGTCCTCGAATGGGGCAAGTGAATGGGTGAGGGCATGGTGGAAATAGGTGTCACGGTCGGTCTTGACCTTACGAACCAGACTTCGAATAGGTCTTGCCTTCTCGCCGATACGACCAATCGCGTTCGCCGCCGCGAGACGAACCCAGTCGCCATCGTGATGCAGACACTCGACCAGGACAGGCAGGGCGGCTTTCTCCTCGTCCAGTCGACAGAGAGCTTCCACGGCAGCGATCCGAACCATCGGAGACGAATCCGCCAACGCACGCAGAAGACTCTCCTTGGCAGGCCGGGCATCCTGCCCCATGCCGACCAAGCCATTGGCGGCCCAGAATCGCGAGGCGCCGTCTCTGTGTTCAAGACCCATCGTTAATTCCGAGATGTGCCCTCGACCGCGCCCCATCAGCCACGCCACCTTGAATATCTCGTCAAGCGGATAGGGCCCATCTTCTTGCCTCGCCATCTGGTAGGCCGTGGTGCCAACCGCCCGGCTGTTCAGATCGTGCTCCGGCAGGAAACCAAGGTCAACCGTGTTTCGCACCCATCGCACATGTTCCCGTCGCATCCGAAGCAGCGTCGGTCGATACGCCGAGGAGTTGACCAGATTCCGCAACTGATGCGGATCCACCTTGATGTCGTAAAGCTCCTCGGCGGGTTTTTCGGACGCCATGAAAAGCGCCGCGGGACCGGAGAGTCTGCCCATCGCGCTCAGCCGCCGCCATTCCTGGGTCGTGGGTTGCTGCTCCATATAGTCAATTGGCGGAGCATAGGGCAGATGTGGAAAGTAGTTGCGGATGTAGGAATAGCGGTCGTCGCGGACGGCGCGCATCATGTCATATCGCTCGTCCATCCGGTCGCGCACGGCAAACACATACTGGCGCGGTGGCCCTGCTCGAACGCCGAGAAACGCGGTTCCCTGCATGTGCTTGGGAATGGCGACATTGGCCAGACTCAACATGGTGGGCGCAAAGTCGACAAAACTCACCAGTCGCTCGCACGACGAACCGGGACCCGACGGCGCCAAGTGCCGATACTTCTCGGGAAAGAGAATGACCAAGGGAACGTGAATGCCCGAGTCATAGATCCAACGCTTGCATCGGGGCAGACCGGCGCCATGATCGGAAAAAAAGAACACGATGGTCTCTTCCGCCAGATCGTCGTCGGCCAGTTGCCTAAGAATTCGCACAACCTCCTTATCCATCACGGAGATCAAATCGTGATAGCGAGCCCAGTCGCGGCGCACGACGGGAGTATCGGGCAAGAATGGCGGCGGATCTGCTCGCGAGGGATCATGCCGTTGATAGGTTCCAAGCTTGGCGATGAGTTTCGTGAATGCTTTTTCAGTAGACCGAATCTGCGCTTCGTGCGTGACCGTGATATTGAAGACGCTAAAAAAAGGTTGGCCATTGGCACGATTCCGCCAATGCGCCTGGGGGCTGTTCTCGTCCCACGCATCCTCAGGCACCACGAAGTTGTAGTCCGTCTTCACATTGTTGGTGC
>DOEZ01000432.1 GCA_003532715.1 Planctomycetaceae bacterium | reverse complement strand
CGAAGGCGTCCCAGCCCATCGGGTGCATGACGCTGGTTCCCTTCATCCGCTGGTAGCGGCACACGATGTCGGTCGCCGTGTAGCCCTCGGGGTGGCCAACGTGCAATCCGTCGCCGCTCGGATAGGGAAACATGTCCAGAACGTACATCTTCCGGCCCAGGGGCAGCCGGGGAGCGGCGAACGGGCGATTCTGTTCCCAGTATTTTTGCCACTTGGGTTCGATAGTGGCCGGATTGTAGCGAGGCATGGCTTGGTTCTTCGCGTTTTTCACGCTTAATCAGAGGTTCGATATCGACATAAGGGCTCGATTCTACCTCTTCGGGACCAACGCGGCAAATGCGAATTGGGCTTGAACAGACCTCCGGTTTTCGCTACAAGCCCCGGTCTACCTTTCTAATGCTTATCTCGACCGCCTTTTCCGCGAGCCCTTTGGGGCAAGGAGGCCTTTTGCCATGCGCCAAGAGCCTTTCATGCGTCTACCGTTCCATGCCGTCCTCATCGCCCTGGTCTTCGCGACACTGCCCGCATGGGGGGAGACTACTTTTCCTTACAAGGCTTATGTCACGGCCCAAGACGTGTACATCCGAAGCGGCCCTGGCACCGATTACTATCCGACCGACAAACTCGCCGAGGGACAAGCGGTCGAAGTCTATCGGCACGATCCGGGCGGGTGGTGTGCCATTCGCCCGCCCAAGGGTAGCTTCACCTGGGTGTCGAGCCGATATCTGGAGCCGGCCGGAAACGGGCTGGCCAAGGTGACGAACCCCCGAATCGCGGCTCGCGTGGGAAGCCGTTTCAGCCCGGTTCGCGACATCATCCAGGTTCGCCTGAATCAGGACGAACTGGTCGAGGTGCTCGAAAGCTCGTCGCGGGGCGGCGACGACGACTGGACGAAAATCGCCCCTCCGTCGGGCGAATTCCGATGGATCCACAGCCGTTATCTCGACCCCGAGTACCCGACGCACGGGCTTCGGCGGTCGTCGGACGAGGACGAAGCACGCGACGGTTCCGATTCTGAAAACGAATATGACGACAGGGGACGCCACGATGCGGCCAGGCCCGGAGAAGACGGTTCGAGTGCCGACGCCGGTTCACGACGCACGGCCCGGCGCGGCGCGGCGCGGACGCTCTCGCCCGAGGAGTACGCCAAGCGTCTCGACGACATGAACATCGAACTCGGCGCGATCGTGGCCGAGGAAACGACCGTCTGGGCGTTCGACGAATTGGCCCTCGACGCCGAGCAACTGTTGGCTCAGGCCGAAACCGCGATCGAACGGGGCCGCGCGCGAATGCTTCTGAGCAAGATCGAGCGGTTCGAGAACATCAAGCAGCGACACGACGCCGTCAACCAGGTCGTGGCCGACACCGGACGCCGCGACCGCCGCCTCGCCATGCTCTCGAGCCAAGGCGACACCGGGCCAAGCGACCGATTCGACGGCCGAGGCAGGCTCACTCGCGTGCAATCGACCAAGCCCGGCATGCCCCGCTACGCGCTGGTCGACGAGTCGGGCGCCGTAACGTGCTACGTTACCCCATCGCCCGGCATGAATCTGCGCCACTACGAACAGCGAACCGTCGGCGTCACCGGCACCCGCGGCTACATCCCCGAACAACGCGCCCCCCACGTCATGGCCCGGCATATCGACGTGCTCGAGGGGAGGACTTTGCGGTAGGCGATCGACGGCCGAAATCTAATAAGTCGTCAGCGCCGCGCGTCGGATCAGACCTATCTCTCGATGATTCTCGACGAGTACCTTCGTGTTCTCGACTGGACGGGCCGGCAGATTCGCGCGGATAAGCGGGGGGCGATTCCCGAAAAGCTCCAGCCACGGCAATAAACCCCAACGTGCCGCGAAGTCCCAATTTGAATCCCTACTGTGAAAGTTGGGTGTGGCGGACGCGCGCGGAGGTCTTGAATCATTTCATCGTCTTTGGCGAGGGCCACCTGCGGCATATCCTTGATCGGTGGCATATTCATTATCATTTTCAAAGGCCGTACCAGGGCCTGGGGCAGGTGCCCATCGGAAGCGACCTACCACCGGCGGAGACGCTGGAAGAATTCTGCTCGGACGACGTCGTCTGTCATGAGTCACTCGGTGGGCTCTTGAAGCACTTTGAGCGGCCCGCGGCGGCGTAACGTGCTCACGCCACCGCATGTTTCGCTTCGCGGCGAGCGTCGATGCCGACCACCTGTAATCGTCCTACGCATCTTCGTTGTTCGTCCCACCCATGGGAAGGTGGCAAGCCACTGTCTTTATCTTCTCCTCAACACCGGGCATTGCCCTAATCGCGGGGGAGGCGTCATTTTGGACCCTGACGCGTTTTGGGGTATCGCCCTTTTCAGCTTCCGGCCCAAGGTATGAACAACGCCCAAGTTGCGTCACAACGCAACCGGCTCGCAGTTGTCTCACTTATGTTGACCGCGAGGGCACGGGCATTTAGAATGGATTGCAACATGCAGAGTTGGCCCACAGTGGACGACAAGCGAGGGAGACATGTCCAAACAACTCCCGCTAATCATCGGACTCGTCGCGTCGATTTGCCAAGTTGCACTGGGAAGCGACCCGAACTATTACCCGAAACTGGTCGTTGCGGGCGAATTCACCAAGATCTACGATCCGAGCGTGGGCGAAGACGAGCAGTGGTACATCAACGACCATTGCTTCATTTACGGTCGGGACCGGCAGTGGCATCTCTACGGGATCACACGCGAGGAACCCGCCAGCCCGATCAACGAAGATAACTTTGCCCATGCCACTGCGTCCACGCTCCTGCAGCAGCCTTGGGATAAGCAACCGTTTGCACTCTCGACCGCAACCGAAGCTCCGTGGTACGAACGGCATCTCTGGGCGCCGCACGTGATTAAGAACGACGGGCTGTACTACATGTTCTATTGTGCGGGCGATGCCGACCATACGAAATACAAGATCCACCTGGCCACCTCGCCCAATCTGTGGAACTGGACTCGCCACTCCGATAACCCAATGATCGTCGACGGCTTCGACGCCCGCGACCCGTTCGTCATGCGGTTGGAGGACAGTTGGGTCATGTACT
>DOEZ01000041.1 GCA_003532715.1 Planctomycetaceae bacterium | reverse complement strand
GCAGCGCGACCGAGACCGACGTCATTCGGTTCGTCGAAAGCCTGTTTACTGACGGCGAGAACCCGGTGCCGGGGACGATCACCTTGGGGGGCGTGCAACTTGAAATAACCGACGCGGCGGGCGTCACGATTGAAGGCCCTGGAGTGGAGTTGTTGACAATCGACGCCGACGGGCTCAGCCGCGTGTTCTACGTGGACAGCGGCGCGGCGGCGGGGCTCTTGGGCATGACGATTACCGGCGGATACGCCGACGATGCCGACCCGGAGAACTATTCCATCGACGACAACGGCGGGGGCATCTACAACGTCGGCCAACTGAGCATCTCCGGCGTTCTTGTCTCGGGTAACACGGCTTTTCGTTTTGGCGGAGCAATCCACAATGAGGGCCATCTGACGGTTGCCGACTCGATCCTGAACGAGAATGCCGCGATTGGGGCCGACGCCAGGGGCGGCGGCGTCATGAACTGGGGATCCGGCACTGCCTTCATTACCACCTCGACGATTTTCGGCAATTCGTCCACGAGCTACGGTGGCGGTATCTCGACCATCGGCAACCTGGAAATCAGCAATTCCACGATCTCGGGCAATGCGACCGCCGGCTTGGGCGCCGGGCTATTCTGCGATGTCTCGCGGGTCTGCCTGATGGTGAATTGCACGATTACGGCCAACACGGCCGTCGGCGTCGGCGGTGGTATTTGGAGTTCGCTGTACTTCCCCGCACTGAGGATTCACAACTCGGTGATCGCCGGCAATACAAGCAGCGACGCAAGCCAGGTGACCGGCGAGGTAATGCCGAGCAGCTCGTACAACCTGATTGGCACGTCGGTTGGCCTGACCGGCGTTGCGAACGGTGTCAACGGGAACTATGTCGGCACGGCCGACGCGCCGCTCGACCCCATGCTGGGGCCGCTACAGAACAACTGCGGCCCGACGCCAACGCACGCGCCGCTTCCCGGCAGTCCCCTGATCGATGCCGGTTCCGACGCGGTTGCTGTGAACCTGTTCGATCGTCCGCTGCTCACCGACCAGCGTGGCTTTGCGAGGGCGTGGGAGGGCGTCGACATTGGCGCCGTCGAAGTGCAACCCCCGGGCGTGCCCGTGGCCCAGGGTGACGGATTCGTCGCCGCGTCGGGCGAGGCCGCTGTCGTCGACGTCCTGACGAATGATTTCTGCACCGACGGCAGCCCACTCGACGCCCAGATCGTCGAAGGTCCTTCGCACGGAACTCTGATAGAAAACGGCGACGGAACCTTCACCTACACTCCCGAAGCGGGCTTCCACGGGGTTGATGCGTTTCTCTATCAGGCTTTCAATGGGGCCGTGGCATCCAAGATTGCCCGGGTCATGGTCTCGGTTCTCTCGCCGTACAGCATCATAGTAACGACGGCGGTCGACGAGATGGATGGCGACGTTTCGCCGGACGACGTCAGTCTTCGCGAGGCGCTCGACATGGCCGGCCCTGGGGCCCTCATCCAGTTCGCCAACGCCCTCATTGGCCGGACCATCGTTCTTGATCCCGCGCTTGGCCCTTTGACAGTGTCCGACGTGCAAATCACCGGGCTTGGCGTCGACCACCTGACGATCGATGCGGCCGGGCAGCCCGGCGTGCTGCGGGTCGACGGGGGGGAATCGACCGTCTCGCACCTGACGGTGACCGGAAGCGTGAACGACAGTGGTATTGTCGTCGCGACCGGAACGACGGCAACCTTCGAACACCTGCTTGTCGCGCGAAACGAGGGAAACGACGGCGCAGGGCTTCGCGTGGAGGCCGACGCGAGCGCCCTTGTGGTCGATTCGTTGATCACGGCCAACACGCTGACGCAGTACTCCAATTCGTCGCGAGGCGGGGGGATCGCCAATGACGGAGAGTTGCTGCTTGTCGACACGACCGTCAGCGGCAACTTCGCACATCGGGGCGGCGCGATCGCCAATACGGGCGACCTGAACGTGACGGGTTCGACCTTCTCGGGGAACAAGGAGATCAACCAAGGTGGCATCCTACACAGCACGGACACTCTGTCGATCGCCAACTCGACGATGTCGGGTAACTCTGGAGGAGGTATCATCAATGATTCAGGGACGCTCACAGTCCGCTATGCAACGATTTTCGGGAATCTTCGGAGCGGTATCGAAAGCCGATTTGGCACGGCGAGTGTTATCGGTTCGGTAATTCTCGGCAACGGTTCCACGAACGATCGCGGTGGGGGGATCTATAACCTTATGGGCGTAATGGATGTCATGGATTGCACCATCGCTAGTAACAAAGCAAGGTCGTGGGGTGGCGGAATCAACAACAACGGGGGCATCCTCACGGTGACTCGCTGCACCATTTCGGGAAATGCGTCCGAAAGTGGCGGTGGGATCGAGACGTCCGGGGGGTACGCATTCGTAACAGATTCTACCATCTCGGGAAACACGGCGCTCTCTGACCAGAATAATCCGTATACCGTTGAGAAGGGCGGAGGCTCCGTCTGCTACTATGGTACACTGACCATCACCAATTCGACCATTTCAGGCAATTACAGCGACGGAAATGGCGGCGGGATCAACGGGATGTACGACAGCGTCATCACGATAGTTAATTCGACGATAACCGGGAATTCCACTTCCAAGTCCGGCGATGGGTTGTATCGGCATGACGCCGCCCGATTCATTCTTCACAACTCGGTTGTCGCGGGCAATGGAACTCGCGACATCGTCGCATCGGTCGATGCGGCAAGTTCCCACAATCTTGTCGGCAATTCCCTGGGCCTTTCGGGCATTACGAACGGAGTGAACGGAAACATCATCGGCTCCGCGGAGACGCCCATCGATCCGATGCTCGGACCGTTGCAGGACAACGGGGGGCCGACGTGGACGCACGCTCCGCTGCCGGGTAGCCCGCTGATCGAAGCAGGCGACGACGATATGGCAATCGG
>DOEZ01000113.1 GCA_003532715.1 Planctomycetaceae bacterium | reverse complement strand
ATCGCCTCCCAGGCGTCGGCGTAGTGCCGGAGCTTCGGGTCGGCTGCGACCTTCGCCCGCAATGCGGCTTCCTCGGCCCGCTTGCGCGCCAACAGGGCCGGATCTTGGAGTCCCTGCAACATGCCGGTGCAGGCCTTTCGGCCGTTTTCGACGCCCAGAAGGTACTTCCGGGCACGACGGCGTGCCTCGTCGCCGCGCAGGCCGAACTGCTGAAACAGGATCTCCTGCCGACGAAGGTGATTCAGCACGAACGGCACCTGGTGGTCTCGCTGGAATTCCAGGGCCGCCGCGGTGAATATGCGCTGCGTGCGTCCCGGGCTGCCCGAGATGAAGACCAACTCGCCTTCGGAGACGCCTTTTTCGGAGACTTTGAAGTAGTGATCGGTTCGGGCCGGTTTGTCGTCTTCGTATGCCCGAAACAGGCACGCATCGAGGCTGTAGCGTGGGTATTCGAAGTTGTCGGCATCGCCGCCGAAATAGGCGATGGCCGCTTCGGGCGCCCAGACCAGGCGGACATCGGTATACTTCTTGTATTGGTGGAGGTGAAACCGCGCCCCGCCGTACAGTGCGACCACCTCGCCGCGCAGGCCGGCACGATCGAGCGATTCTTTTTCGATTTGCGAAATCACGGCACGGCGCGCGGCCAAGGCCTCGGGCGCGGGCATGTTGGTCGCGACGGCGGCGGTGACTCGGTCGGTGACGTCCTCGATGGCCACCAGTTGGCTGAGTTCGAGATCGGGGGCCTTGATCTCGTCAGCGAGCGTCGTGGCGAGGAAACCGTCCACATGATAGTTGTGCTCGGGCGTCGAGAGCTTATGCAAGGTGTCCGCGCCGACGTGGTGATTGGTCAGCATCAGTCCCGTTCTCGATATGAACGAGCCGGATCCGCCGCTATTGACCCGGACCGACGCGAGCATGACATGGCGTGCCCACTGATCGCTCGGATCGAAATCATAGTTGGCCTTGAGGTGATCGCGCGGCAGGTCGTTGAACAGCCACATGCCCTCGTCGGCCGAGGCGGCCAGGCACGCGGTCAAGATAACCCAGAGGGCCGACGCGCATCGCACCTGAAAGATAGTTCTCATCGATGTGTGACTCCCAAAGTTACAAGACGGATTGAGTAGGGTTGGTGGCCGCGAGGCGGCCTGGTGGATTGCATCCCCTTTCGCAAGGAGACCGTGACGCCGATGCTCTGTCACTCGTCAAGGATCTCTCGCAGTCTATCGATTGGAATGGCCTCGACCGTGCGGCCGTCGCGGCCGGTGGTGGTCGTGGCCTTGGTCAGCGAATTGTAGACCGCTTCCTCGACCGATTCGACGGCCGCCAGAAACAGCGGGCTTGTGTAGTCGTTTTCGAGCATCTGGATCGTGCGAACCGGCTCNNCAGACCATGTCGCCCGACCCATTGCTCAGAAAACCACCGGTGCGCGCGATGCCGAGGATCGCGCGGCTCGCCAGTCGTTCGAGATTGCGCGATCCGAGCGGCGAGTCGGTGGCCAGAACGATCATCACCGAACCGTCCCCGTGGTCCGATCGGCGCAGGTCGTCCTTGAAGCTGTACCGTCCCAACCGCTCGCCCACGCGTTTGCCGTCGATCGTCAGCACGCCGCCGAAGTTCGTCTGGACCAGCGCGCCGATCGTATAGCCGCCCAGTTTCGCGGGCAACGTGCGCGACGCGGTGCCGATGCCCCCCTTGAAGCCGAAGCAGCAGGTGCCCGCGCCGGCCCCGACGCACCCTTCTTCGACGGGGCCGCCTTTCGCGGAGTCGATCGCCGCAAGGACGTCGTCGCTCGTCACGTGCATCCCGCGGATGTCGTTCAAAAAACCATCGTTCGTCTCGGCCACCAGGGCGTTGACCGAGCGGACGTCCTCATTGCCCGGCTGGTCGAGCGTCCAACGCACGACCGTCTCGACGGCGCGGCCGACGCTCAGGGTGTTGGTCAGGATGATGGGCGTTTCGAGGTTGCCCAGTTCTTGTACCTGGACGAAGCCGGCGGGCTTGCCGAACCCGTTGCCGACGTAAACGGCCGCCGGAACCTTGCTTTGAAAGAGGTTGTCGCCGTGCGGCAGGATCGCCGTCACTCCGGTTCGAACGTTGTCGCCCTTGATGATCGTCCGATGCCCGACCAACACGCCTTCGACGTCGGTGATGGCGTTCAACGTGCCGGGGGCGAGGACGCCGGGCGAGACGCCAAGCTCGCGGATTCGCGGACGGTCGGCGGCGTCGGCCGATTCGCCGATCCACGCGAACGCCAGGAGGCCGTAAACCAGGAGACGGTGCCAACGAGGGGCCGCGTGCATCGATCATTCCTTTCCAGTATGTTCGACGGCCGCAACGCCGCCGTACGGGCCACAAAGCTCGTTCACCCGCTCGACAAGCCGTGCCGGATCGTCGTTGAGCCGGTCCAATTCAATTTCGAGCCGTCGCATGAGTTCGAACAGGATCTCGCCGTGGTCCCAAAGGCGGCCGGTTGCGTCGCGGAGGGTGGTCAACCTGTCTCGCAGTTCGGCCGGAGCGTCGAGAACCGTGTTGTTCGTGTTGATCCCGATGCCGACGATGTGCGACCGATCGGGCAGGGCCTCGATCAGGATACCCGCCAACTTCCGGCCCGCGAGCATCACGTCGTTAGGCCAATGGAGGCCAAGCTCCTGGAAAAGAGCGTCGGCGGCTTGGCCGCGGAGCGTGTCGATGACCGCGACGCCGACCGCAAGGGATACATATACCGATTGCCTCGGGTCCTTGGGGATTCGGTTGGCCGGCAGCAACACACTCATGGCGAGGCTTCCCGGGCCGGTCCACCAGCGATTCGAGCCGCGTCCACGGCCGGCCGTTTGCCGGTTGGTGACGATGAGCCGCGGGAGCGGAACGCCTTCGAGGGCGCATTGGCGAGCGCGGTTGTTCGTCGAATCGAGCATCTCGTGATACTCGGCCGACGCAACAAACGTATTTGCGAGAATGGCATCAAAGTCCAGCATGTGCCGCCACTTTCCAAGTCGCCCGAACACGTGGGTATACGGTCAAGTGTACCACAAGCGAGTCAAGCACGTAAGCTGGGGGGTGTCCCTCCCCGCCATTCCTCACGAAATTCCCGGTTTATCTTACGCCGAATTGGACCCCGTCGGGTGCATTTGGACACACCATGGTTTCACATTTGTCGTTGGGATTGGTGCTTCTCGACGCACCCTACGAACTTGGCATTCTGATTGGTGCGTCACGACGCACCCTAC
>DOEZ01000614.1 GCA_003532715.1 Planctomycetaceae bacterium | reverse complement strand
GGGCACGCACGAGGCACACGGTTCGTACCGCGTCATGGCCACGTGCATGGCCCTCGGCCAGGCCGCGGGCACGGCCGCCGCGATGGCCGTCGCGCGTCGCGAGGCGCCCCGGCAACTCGACGCCAAGCTGCTGCGCGGCGTGTTGCGCGACAGTGGAGTGATGCTCGACAGCGGAGTGATGCTCGATTAGTGCCGTTTTCAGTTTGTCCGTCACGCGACGGGCCCGCTCCCTAACGGTCGGGGTTCGGTTTTATTGTGAGCGGAAGGAGTTTTGCCCATGGAAGCCACGCACCCCCTGCAAACGATCGACTATGTCGTTCTCGCCGCTTTCATGGCGTGGATGCTCCTGATCGGCTGGATCTTCAGCCGGCGGATGAAGGACTCGTCCGACATGTTTGCCGCCGGAGGGCGTTCGCCGTGGTGGGTTTCGGGTCTGTCCGGTTTCATGACGATCTTCTCGGCGGGCACGTTCGTCGTCTGGGGAGGCATCGCCCATCGCTTGGGCCTGGTTGCCGTATCGATCCTCATGGTCGTCGGAATGAGCACGATTCTGGTCGGCGCGGTCATTGCCCCGCGGTGGCGTCGCATGGGCATCACAACGCCTACCGAGTTCATGCGCATTCGCTTCAATGAATCGGTGGTCCAGGTGTACACATGGATCGGGACGGTCTATCGAGGTCTTGGACTTGCCGTTGGGTTGTACGCATTGGCGGTCATGCTGTCGGTGCTGATTCCGCTGCCCGAGGGGGCGCCCTTTCGAGATGCTAACACCGGGAATCTCTCGGTGAACTGGAGCATCATTCTGTGGGGCGCCATCGTGATTGTCTACACGATGGCCGGCGGTCTGTGGGCCGTGCTGATGACCGACGTCATCCAGTGCCTGGTCCTTTGCCTGGCCGTCCTGGTCGCGGTGCCCCTCTCGCTCGCCGAGGTGGGCGGCGCCGCGAACTTCGTCGCTCGTGCTCCCGAAGGCTTTCTCGCGCCCACCGCGGACGAGTTTACGTACTCGTTTCTGTTTCTGTGGTTCTGGATCGGGTTCTTTCGTTATGCGGCCGATTGGGCCTTCGTGCAACGTTACATTTGCGTGCCGACCCCGCGCGACGCCCAAAAGGCGGCCTACCTGATGGGCGGATTGTATGTTGTCAGCCCAATCTTGTGGATGCTGCCCGCCATGGTCTACCGCGTTATCGACCCCGATGCCAAGCCCGAGGAAGCCTACATGCTTGTCTGCTGCCGCGTGCTTCCGGCCGGGATGCTTGGCATCATGGTGGCGGCCATGTTTTCGGCCACGGCAAGCATGGTCAGCTCGGTGCTGAACGTTTTCGCGGGCGTGTTCACGTGCGACGTGTATAAAGCCCTTATCAACCCCGCCGCTTCCCCGCGCCGCATGGTGGCGGTCGGCCGTTTGGCAACGCTCTTCTATGGCATCGCGATGATCCTCGTGGCGCTTTCGGTGCCCTACATGGGCGGCGCGGAGAAGTTGGTTCTCGTTCTCGTCATGGTATTACTGGGGCCGTTGATGGTTCCCGTGATCTGGGCACTCTACTCGCGGCACGTGGGACCGTGCTCGATATGGGCCACTTTGGCCATTTGCACGCCGGCAGCCATCCTGGCCGAGTCGGCGCCGGCGTTGATATCCCGGTATGGCGAGACGTTCGTGCCACAATGGCTGACCAGGGCGATCCACTGGGTCGAGGCCAATCCTCGCGAGACCGAAGGGCTGCTCGGGTTGGTGCTTCCACTGGCCGTCCTCGGCGCCGTCGAGGCGTTTTCGCGATTACGAGGGGTTGACCCGGGCTGGAATCGCATGCAAGAGGCATTCGCCCACGCACGCGAGAGTGGCTCGGCCGCGGTCGCGTCGCTGCTGCCGGCTCGCATCGTCGCCGCCTCGCTCGGGATGCTCGGATTGCTGATGATGGTGATTACTATTCGCAGTGCCCAGCAGAGGAGTACGTTGGCGGCCTTTACGGTTCTGCTACTGATTTCGGCCGCGGGAATGGCGTGGCTCGGGTTCCGGAAGCCCAAGGCCGAAGTACACGAAATATCATAGTTCGAACGTGTAGAATCTCATTGGCGCGGGCAGTGGACTCTTCGTAAAGTGAAGTTGTGTGGTTTTTTCGGCCGCGCAATGGAAATCAGGAATAGGCGCTCCTCGGTTGATTTCACAGAGTTGTTTCCTTGTTTCACTTCAAAGGGAGAAAGCCATGCGTTCTCGACTTGTCTGTCTTGGCCTATCGGCCGTTTTCTTGGTTTCGCTGTTGCCCGGCTTCATCGCCGGCAATGCGAATGCCGCAGCGATCACGTGGGAGGGCGGCGTCGATGCTCTTTGGGATCTCACAACGGCCAACTGGACCGGTGACGCGACGGCCTACAGCGACGCCGATGACGTTACGTTCGACGACACGAGCATCAACGCGAGTTCGGTGAGCCTGACGGGTACCTTGCAACCCGGTTCCGTCTTGGTCAATGCCGCTCGCGATTACACCTTCGCCGGAACTGGCCTTCTCGGCGGAACCACCGGCATCACCAAGAGCGGTACGGGCACGTTGAGGATCAACAACGCCAACACGTTTAGCGGCGTCGTGACCGTCAACACGGGGACCGTCCAACTCGGCAACGCGGCCGCGCTGGGAAGCACCCTCGGCGGCACGGTCGTCAACGGCGGCACGACGCTGAGTCCGGGTGGAACCCTGGACTTGTTCGGTGCGAAGACCCTTGATGAGCAAATCACCGTGCAGGGCGTGGGCGTCGACGGCAAAGGCGTCCTTATCAACACCGTATCGGGCACCGCCGTTGTCAATAATCTCGTGCTTGCCGGCGACGCCACCTTCGGCGGCTCCGAGCGAGTGGACATCCGAGCAACGCCGAGCTTCGGCGATTATACCCTGACCGTGGACCACACGGCCGTGACCACTGGCAATAACAACGGCGTCAGAATAACCGGTAGTCCTACGATCCTTAGTCATGACCTGAAAGATGCCAACGTCGTTCAAGGCCTCTTGTCCTTCCATAATTCCACGATGGGCCAGGCCGATGGAACGGTCACCATCACGCACAATCCGAACACCGCCAACGTCACGACGCTACAAATAATGAGGACGATCGATTACAACACCAACTGGATTCTGGAGAAGAACCTTGTCTTCACCGGTGGCCGGATTCACAACTGGCGCGGCTGGTACACGCTTGCCGGGACGATGGCGCTCAACGCGAACGAAGCGGTGACCCAGACCGAGATCAATGTCGCCGATTACAACACCACGTATAAGAGTTCGATTTCCATTAGTAGTCTCATCACCGGTACCGGCGGAATAACGAAGACTGGTGCTGGACGCTTGTACCTGCTTGGAGACAATACGTACAGCGGCGACACCATTGTCTCCGCCGGAACCCTGTTTCTCGGCGACTCGGGATCGATCAGCGACTCGCCGGTGATCGACGTCCAAGCCGGCGCCACCTTCGACGTCTCGGCGGTCACCGGCGGATTCACGCTGGTTGATGGGCAAACCCTGATGGGCAATGGCACGGTCGCCGGCGGCGTGCTCGCGGCCGATGGAAGTCTCATTGAGCCGGGCGCCAGCATCGGAACGCTCACCGTCAACGGCAACCTTGACCTGGGTGGCACGCTGTTGGTCGAGTACGACGGCGCCACGATCGACAAACTGGTCGTCAACGGCGATCTCGATCTCGGCGACGGCGAGTTCGCCTTCGCGCAGTTCGGCGCGGCGCTCACCGAAGAATCCTACGTGTTCGCGACGTTCACCGGCACGCGAACCGGAACGGCCACCGCGGTCACCCCGACGGGATACGCGGTTGC
>DOEZ01000348.1 GCA_003532715.1 Planctomycetaceae bacterium | reverse complement strand
CCGTACGTCTTGGGCACTTGGGGTATCTGGCCGGTGGCGACGCGCGCCCAGCGCGGCATGGGGCCCGTGTCGTCGTCGCGACGCTTGGTCAGTGCCCGCATACTGCCCGGAGCATGCTCGGCCGCTCGCGTGACCAGTACCACGGAACTACCGCGGTGGCTGTCGTTGGTGTGCGAGGTCAAGACCGAACCGTCCAACGACGCCTTCTTGCCAACCATGATCGACGTGCAGGCATCGGCGGAGGCTACGGCCAGCACAAGCAAGGTCGCAGTGGACAGGTAAGCGGCAAACACAATAGGGCGTCTCATGGTGGTCTCCGAGGTTGGGGTGTCGGAAGGGGCTTCTTGCGAGCAGAAGTCTCTGAATGGATGCAATGCCACACGCGTGATTGGCGAGGTGGGAACGCTACGAACGCACGGACTGGTTCCGCGGCAAGTTTCGATGAACCACCCGGGCTGGCGCGGCTGTCAC
The DNA here is from genome assembly GCA_003532715.1 of Planctomycetaceae bacterium. GTDB lineage: Bacteria > Planctomycetota > Planctomycetia > Pirellulales > Thermoguttaceae > UBA11386. Next base: position 2,079 of record DOEZ01000348.1, on the reverse strand, counting down.
GCACCATTGCTTGCGGAAGGCTGGCCGCTCCCTGATATCATAGCAGAAAAACCAGACTTGTGGGCACCGATTCAAGTTTGACCGGCCGGGAAGCAGCCCCCAGCTTGCGGGGTTTATTCAGTCACTCCAGTGGCCGATTCCAACTCGGCCACGAGTCGTTCGGGCNNCAACCTCAACGCGATCAGTCCGGATTATTCATCCGAGTGTGCCACTTGCTTGCGGATTTGCCGATCAGCGATGAACGTGTAACTCGCACTGCTTGCCGGACAGGCCGGCGGTCCACGAGAGCCGCAAACAGTGCCGCTGGCATTCGAGAGACGGCCCGTTCAGCGGCAGNNTCGGCAGGCAGTCGCACACCACGCGCGGCGCCATTGCCTCATAAACGATTCGCGGTAGCAGCCCCCAAGAAAGCCAGAACATCGCACCCAAAAGGCGGGATGCGTCCGCCCGTGCCCGTTCGCTCATCCCACCTCGAACGGCCCGGCCGCCCGATAACGACTGGCCATGCAAATCGGAAATCGGTCGTCACCGACAATCCGCCGATGGGAATCGAGCGCCAATTCGGGGCGGTTGTTCTCCTCGGACAGATGCCCCAGGCAGGCCCACTGCAGTCGGCCATTGGTTTGCGCAAGCAGGCCGGCGGCTTGGTCGTTCGACAGGTGACCGCCCGGCCCGCGGATTCGCTCGCGCAGATGCGGCGGATACGATCCTCCATCGAGCATGTCGGGGTCGTAGTTGCTTTCGATAACCACGGCGTCGAGCGAACGCACGACTTCCAACAAACCGTCGAAGACATGGCCCAGGTCGGTCAGGATTCCGAGCCGATACCGCCCGTCGTCGACCACGAAGGCGACGCCTTCGACGCCGTCGTGAGGGGTGCAAATCGTCTCGATGGTGATTCCGTTGAACGGAATGGTCGCGCCGGCGTCAAAGTGATGAACTGCGTCAATCCGACCCAGGTCGTAACGGCGACTCGCCGCCGCAAGCGTCCGGTGCGTGACGTGGATCGGCAGGCCAAATTTCCGCTGGTAGATGCCCGCGCACCGGGCATGATCGGAATGGTCGTGGGAAATGAAAACCGCGTCGACGTCATCGATCGAACGATCGAAACCGGCCAGACGCTCTCGGGCCGCCTTGCCGCTGATGCCCGCGTCGAACAGCAGGCGAGTGTCGCGGGCTTCGACGTAGATACAATTGCCGTTACTGCCGGACTGAAGTGGAATGACCAACATGGGCACATTGTACCCCGACTGCCGACAACGGCAAGAGGATGTTTCAGACGAACGGTTGGATTGCCTATGCCTTGCCTGACAGTTCTGCACCAACCTGGAGGTGGTCCTTCCTGCCTTCAGCTTGCAGGCGGAACTTGCCTCAATGTGATTCCCAGGGGTGGGCAAGCCACCCCTGCCACCTACGGCACGTGCCACCATATTTGGCCTGGACATCCTCATGGACAAACCACCTCTGCCGGGCCGTATTTGGGCCCAGTATGCGCCGCCGGCATCGTGACGATACGGCCGTTTCGAGGGGAGGACTTGTACGTCTCCGCCAGATGACGGATACTGGGAAACCGGCGGCGTTTCGGCTTCCGTGACCGGACCGGTCGCGATTCCGCAATGCCGCTTCTCGTGGGGCCGCCTTGTCCCCGGTTTCCCAAAAACTTGTAATTCCAGAGACTTACGAGAAGACTTCGGCCATGAAACTTCGCGACAACTGCGTCACGTCGTTACTGGTTCCCACGAGCATGGGCGTCCGACTCACTCCGGTCGGCGGCCAGGCGGTCCATTGCAGCGATACGTACCAAATGCACGTGACCAGCGCGGAAACGAACGTCGCGAGCGTTGCCGCCTATCTCGGCCTGCCCGTCAAGGTCCTCACGACCTTCGTCAAGGGAAGCCCGATCGCCCGGTTCATCAAGGACAATCTGGCGGGCCGGCACATGGCCTACGAAGGGCCCGAGGTCGAACAAGGCAACCCGTGGGGCTATCGGCATCAATTCAACATCGCCGACAGTGGTTTCGGCTCGCGCGGCCCGCGCGTTCATAACGACCGCGCCGGCGAAGTCGGCCGCACCCTCAA
>DOEZ01000562.1 GCA_003532715.1 Planctomycetaceae bacterium | reverse complement strand
AGCTTTTCGGCGAAATCTGGCTCCTCCCCCGCGCCGATCGGGTGGAACCCCTGGACCTGTCGGGCGTCGACAATTACGATCATACTAACCCGCCATCGTAAGACGGGCGTCGGAATGGTCCCTGGCGACCGACCTTGTTCCCGCCGGTTGGGAAGCCCGGTCCCTCGAACGCGACACGCATTGAGTCACTCCATGATCCAAAATCTGCCCGTCAAGACCGTCCGGCACGGGGAACTCACGATCGAGGGCTATTCGCGCGCCGCGGTCCAGACCTACTGGCGCGTGCCCGAGTTGAGAGTCGGGTTCGATCTCGGAGCGCAGCCGTGGTCGTTCATGGGAACGCCGACCTGGTTCGTCTCCCATGCCCACCTGGACCACCTCGTGGCCCTGCCGGTCTACGTCGCCCGGCGTCGCATGATGAAGATGGAGCCGCCGACCATCTATCTGCCCGAACACATCATCGAGCCGATGCAACGGATTCTCCGATTGCTCAGCCGGTTGGATCGCGGCCGCCTGCCGTGCGAATTGCTCCCCATCGTGCCCGGCAGCGAGATCGAGTTGTCGCGCGAGCTGGTCGTCACCGTCGGCGAAACGCGGCATAGCGTCCCCTCGTTGGGCTTCGTCATCTGGGAACGCCGCCGCAAACTCAAACCCGAACTCCTGGGCTTGGCGGGCAACGAGATACGCGATCGGCGGCTAGCGGGCGAGGACGTGACGAACGAAACGCGGTTTCCGTTGGTGGCCTACTTGGGCGACAGCACGCCCGAAGGGCTCGACCTCTGCCCGGCCATGTACCAGGCCAAAATTCTCATCATGGAAGTGACGTTCGTCGCCCCGAGGCACCGCAAGGACCGAATCCACAAATTCGGGCACATGCACCTCGACGACGTGATCGAACGTCGCGATCGGTTCGCGAATGAACTGGTCATCGCCTCGCATTTCAGCACGCGTTATAACGCGAAGCAGATCCGCCACCACGTCGAAAAGGCTTTGCCCGACATGCTCGATGGGCGAATGCATCTGTGGATCTAGGGCCGGCGGGCCGGTATCCCGGGACGTTATAACCCCTCCATGCCGCGCGTGCGCGCGAATCCCCGCCGGTTGGCTCCCATCCGGGGCGTCGGCAGTCCCGGGCGCGTGTTTCGTCCGAGCATCGGCCCCGTTGACCAAAGGCCACATGATGATCGAACGGCGCGCGGCGCGGCCCCTCCTTCGACGCGCGCGGTCGCGTTTTTTCAACAAGCACGGAGCCGTTTCGCATCGCGCCGAAACCTCTCCAGCCGACGCAAATCCGGAACGTTTGACGACGCATGGGCATAATCTATGCTTCTGTATTCAACACCCGGTCCGTGGGCTGCTTCACGGCCCGCGCCACTCAAGAACGAACGCAACACGAAGACGCACCGCCATGCCAACCGACTCGCCGAACCCGTCGAACAACGCCGACATCCAACTTGCCGAAGTCCGCCGGGCCATCAGCCGACTCCTCGACCAAACCTCGCACGACTTTCGCACCCCCTTGACCGTCATCAAGGAGTTCGCCACGCTCATGCGCGACGGGCTGGTCGGCGCGGTCAACCCCCGGCAACACGAATACCTCGGCGTCATCAACGATCGAGCCGACGACCTGACCGCCATGGTCGATAACGTGCTCGACGCCGGAAAACTCGACGCCGGCCTGATGCGTCTTTGGCGTCAACCAACCGACGTCGCCCAGGCGATAAGCCTCGCGAGTGCGCTGCCGCGCCGCAAGGCCGCCGCCAAAAAGATCGCTTTCGAGACCGCCGTCGAACCCAACCTTCCGGCGGTCCATGCCGACGCCGACCAGTTGACGCGCATTCTGAACAACCTTGCCGCCGAGACGCTCGATGCCTACTACGAACCCGAATCGCTTCGGCTTCGCGCCTACCTCGATCCCGGCCAAGACGACGTCTGCATCGAACTGGCGATTCGCGGGGGGCACGTCGAGCCCGATCGACTCGCCGCTATCCACGACGCCGTCGAGCGAACTTGGCCGCGTCATGAATCGGCGGCGAGCGGATCGCTCGACCGACTGCGGTTGATCCGCCGCTTGGTCGAGTTGCATCTCGGCCGGATGCGGTTCGAGCACTCGGCGAACGGCGAAACCTCTTTCCGAGTCACCATCCCGATCGACGAACCGTTGCGATTGCTCGACGGCTATCTGCATCGGTCGCCGACCGCGACCGTCGAACCGCTCGAAGCCGATCTCATTGCCGTAACAATCAGTCCCCACGTCAAGGCGGTCGTCGCCAATGTGGTCGACGAGTTCTTGCAACAGTGGACGGGCGAGAACGATCTGGCCGTCCATGTCGAAAAGCACCGCTGGCTCCTGCTCCTTCATGGCGACGCGGCTCGAGTGGCAAGCCTGCTTGGGCGGATCGAGGCGGCTTGGGCCGACACGGTTGAAAGCCGACCCGGCGGCCTGCTCCCCCGCGTAACCTGGACGCCGCTGGGACATTGGAGCCTGGACACGGACGTGGCCGAATTGGTCGATCGTTTTCGAGCGGAACTCGCGCCGACGCACTCGGACGAACACCGCCCGACCGTGCTGCTGGTCGACGACGACATGACATTCTTGCTTCGAGCG
>DOEZ01000435.1 GCA_003532715.1 Planctomycetaceae bacterium | reverse complement strand
CGCCGTTGGTGTCGCAGAGCACGATGCGGCACGCGCCGGCGCGGGCCGCCGTTTGGATCGTTTTGACGGCGTACTCGGCGTCGTATTTCCAGCCGTCGAAGAAATGCTCGGAGTCGAAGATCACCTCGCGCCCGGCCTCGACCAGAAACCGAACGCTGTCGTCGATCATCGCCAGATTCTCGGTCAAGTCGGTTCGAAGAACCTCGGTCACCTGAAATGCCGACGCCTTGCCGACCAGCGCGATGACCAACGTGCCCGAGTCGAGCAACGCGTGAAGGCCCCGATCCTTGTCGGGCTCGGTTCCCTTTCGCCGCGTCATGCCGAAAGCGCACACCTTCACGCGACGAAACGACTTTTCGGCGACGCGCTGGAAGAATTGGAGGTCCTTTTCGTTCGAGGCGGGGTAGCCGCCTTCGACGAAGTCGAACCCCAGTTGGTCGAGCCGGTCGGTCAGCGCCAGCTTGTCATGAACCGAGAAACTGATCCCCTCGGCTTGCGCGCCGTCGCGAAGGGTCGTGTCGTAAATCTCAATGCGACGCATGGTGAATTCTGGTGCTGATCTTGCCGGGTGCCGCGCGGACGGGTAACGAACGCTTGCCGCACCAAAGGGAAGGCGAGTATCACGTAGGGTAGGTCGAGCTTGGCGAGCCCCACCAATGTGGTTCGATTCTGGTGGGGCTCGCGGAGCTCGAACCACCCTACGAAGCGAATCTTTTAGCATAGAGGCGGGGTGAGGGGGTGTCAACCGGGAACAACCCCAACGGGGAGGCCGATGCAACGGTTTTTAGGCGACTTCGCCACGGCGGCGTCGACGCGGTCGCCGGACGGCCGGCATTGCATCGTACTGGTCGGCATCCGGCGAGTCGTCGACGTCTTCATCAAACGCTTCGGTCTCCTCGTCTTCTTCCTCGGTTTCGTCTTCCTCTTCCCACTCTTCTTGGTCGGGTATCGCGTCGTCATCCTCCTCGGTCGCCTCGCGCCATTCGGACGATCCGTCCTCGTCCTCCTCCGGCTCGTCGGTGTCGAAGGACGCACGGTCCGAGCGGTCGGACGGCGGCTTCTTGGCGGACACGGGGCGGCCCCGGCCGGTTCGCGCCGCGCCGGCATGCGGCTCGTCGTCCTCGGTATCGTCGTCGGTTTCGTTCGATTGGATCTGGATGCGGTTCTTGATCCGCGGGAGGCTCGGGCCGGGAGCGGGGGTCGTCCCGGCGGGGTTCTTGTTGGTCATTGCTTGCCAGTCCTCGAAAGTCAATAGGACCTCGCGCGCCTGCGAGCCGTTATACGGCCCGACGAAGCCGTCTTCGGCCATGAAATCGATCAGACGCGCGGCCCGGCCGTAGCCGATTCCCAAGGACCGTTGGAGTAACGACACGCTGCCGCGGCCTTCGCGCACGACGACGTCGATGGCCGCCTCGTACAGTTCGTCGCGGCTGGCCAGCGAAGCGGCGTCGTCCAACGCGGTTTCCTCGCTGCTTTTCAACTGAACCAGTTCCTTGACGAAATGCGGCTCGCTGGTGCCGACCGCGTCGATCACCGCGTTGATCTCGTCGTCGCTGACATACGTTCCTTGGCCGCGAATGAGCATGCTGGTGCCAGGCCAGAGGAACAGCATGTCGCCGTTGCCCAACAGCCGATCGGCCCCCATCTCGTCGAGCACCACTCGGCTGTCGGTGCGGCTGGCGACCTGGAACGAAACCCGGGCGGGCAGGTTCGACTTGATGAGTCCCGTGATCACGTCGACAGTCGGTTTTTGCGTGGCCAGAACCAGGTGGATGCCAACGGCGCGGCTCTTCTGGGCCAAACGGATGATGTGGCTCTCGACCTCTTTCGCGGCGGTCATCATCAGGTCGGCGATTTCGTCGGCCACGATGACGATGAACGGCATGTGGCTCGGAATGCGGCGGCGATCCTCGTCGTCCTCCGGCCGGATGCGCTCCATCAACTCTTCTTCGCCCAACTGATTGTAGGCCGTGATGTGGCGCACGCCGGCGCGAGCCAGTATCTGGTAGCGTTCCTCCATTTTCTCGACGGCCCATCCCAGGATGGCCTCGGCCTTGCGCATGTCGGTCACGACCGGGTGCATCAGGTGGGGCAGCGTCTTGTACTGGCTCAATTCGACCATCTTCGGATCGATCATGAGCATGCGGACCTCGTCGGGCCGTCGCGTCATGAGAATCGAAACGATCATCGAGTTGAGGCAGACGCTTTTGCCCGTGCCCGTCCGACCGGCGATGAGCAAGTGGGGCATGTCGGCCAGATCGACGACCATGGGGTTTCCGGCCACGTCCTTGCCGAGGAAGATGGGGATGCGCATCTTCTGCGTCTTGCCGTTCGCTTCCTCGATGACCTCGCGGAGACGAACCAATTGGCGGTCGGCGTTGGGCACTTCGACGCCGACCGTGTTCTTGCCGGGGATCGGCGCGACGATGCGCACGCTGGGAACGCGCAGGGCGATGGCCAGATCGTCGGCCAGCGACGTGATCTTGCTCAGACGCAGACCCGACTCCAACTCGATCTCGAACTGCGCGATGACCGGCCCCGTTTGTATTTCAACGACGCGGACCTGGAACCCGAAGCTGGCGAACGTTCTTTCGAGAATCTTGGCTTTTTGGCGAACGTCTTTTTCGTGCTCGTCGAAGCAGAATTCTTCGCTTTCGAGGAGTAAGTCGATGGGGGGCAGTTCGTAATCCTCGGTCGCANNTCTCGCTGGGACTTCCGCGGCTTGCGAACGTGGATCGGCGTTGCCGACGGATCGTCCGTCGCGGCCTCCTCTTGTTCCTCGACCGCGTCGCCTTCCTCGGCTTCGTCCTGGTCCGCGCTGTCGCGACCCGAAATGCGAATCAGCGGACCGTCCTCGTCGAGGTCCGACTTGCGCAGGGCGGCGGTCCGGCGACGGCGGCGTCGCGGAATCAGTCGGCCCAGAATCCGGCCGAGGCCCAGCAACACGAACACGGCCCGAAGGGGCCGGCCCAAGGTCCACGCGAACAGGCGAACCAGAACGTAATCGGTGCAAAGCAACAGTCCGCCCGCGATCATGCTCAACGTCAGAATGTAGGATCCGACGCTGGCGAAGTGGCGTTCGAGCAGCGCGCGGCCGGTCGCTCCCAGGTAGCCGCCCGCGCCAATGACCGGGCCGGGCGATAGATAGGGCACGGCCATCGCCGCCAGGGTGGTCACCCCCACCAGCGAAAGGAGCCAGCCGCAGAACCGCAACGCCGGATCGTCGATCTCGCGACGAACCAGCAGGATCGAATCGACCACGGCCAACGACAACAGCAAATAGAACGCGCCCAGCCCGAGGGCATTGAACAGAAACCGGCTGACTAGGGCGCCCGATCGACCGCAGACATTGAGCGTTTCGGTTTGCTCGGGATAGACGAGCGAACTGGGCGGATCGCCCGGATGGTAGCTCAGGAGCGAGCTGGCCAGAAAGATCGTCAGCGCCAGCAGTCCCAGGGCGAGCAAATCGAGTTTCAGGTTGCGCTGTTCGAGCATCGTCGCGTCGCCGGGAGGCAAACGAACCATCGCCGTACGGCCCGATCTTCCGGCCGCCGGCGTTGTGTGGAGGGCGCATCCGTGCCCGACGATCATCCTAATACGTCCTTTTCTGAATCGACCGAAACGCCCTTGCGGAACAAGTTTCCAATCCAGCGGCCCTTCGCTTTGCCTGGCGGATATTATGCGACTGACTGGCTCAGGCGGGATAACCGTCGCGACTGTCGCTTCCCCTACAGGTGGGGACTCGCGATTGTTCTGGCGAATCTGAATTGTTCGCGTAGAGGCGTCGAAATCGCCCCAACAGGCACGGAGTTAAGGGAATAACGACGCAACAGCCACGGACCCGGAAAAAAAGAAGAACACTAATTCACGCTGATNNGAGGATTAGCGAAGATCAGTGTTCCAAAATCCCTCTTCGTCTGAAGCGTTGCGCAACGTTCCGTTTCTTGACTTGATGCCTACGGGGTGCGTCGAAATCGCCCCCTCCCTTCTGCGGTTGCAGCGATAGACACTCGTGCGGGTTATAAATCTCGGTCGTCTTGCTACAATATCCGGGCTCGCCGCCAATGGCCGGCCCCGGACCGTGGTGTAATGGCCTCGATCAGACCAGCTTTGACAGGGAGAAGACGATGTCGGAAAGCTCGATGAAGAAACGGTGGTTCGTCGTATTGGGGGCAGTTCTCGTTCAACTGTGCCTCGGAGCAATCTACGCGTGGGGCGTGTTCACGCCCGCTTTGCAGGCAACCAAGACCGAATTGGTGGCGTTGCTTTCGCCCAAGCTCCTTCAGCTTCCGGCCGAACGGACCGAGGAAATCGCCGCCGTCAAAGCCAAGATCAAGGAACTGGAGGAAAGGCGTGACCATGGAGTCGCGGATCCCAGCGAGGCGACGGCCGAAATGAGCGAAATGGCGGCCGAATTGGCTCGGCTCTGCGCGACAACGGTTGACGAGGTTCCCGAGGAGGTGTGGGCCAAACACCACTTCGAGTTTTCGGGAAAAAAAACGTCGGCGATTTTTTCGGCAGGGCTGTTTTCGTTCGCGTTTGTCATGATTCTGGCCGGTCGTTGGCAAGACAAGGTCGGCCCTCGATGGGTCGCCATGGTCGGAGGA
>DOEZ01000490.1 GCA_003532715.1 Planctomycetaceae bacterium | reverse complement strand
ACGACTGGCTGGAGGCCATCATCGCGCTGCCGTTGAACACGTTCTACAACACGGGCATCGCCACCTATATCTGGGTGTTGTCGAACCGCAAACCCAAACGCCGCAAGGGCAAGGTCCAGCTCATCGACGCCACGGCGATCTACACGCCGCTGCGAAAGAACCTCGGCAAGAAGAACTGCGAATTGTCGGACGACCAGGTTGAGCAGATCACCAAAATGTTCCTCCGGTTCAAGGAGACCGAGCAGTCGAAGATTTTTCCGAACGCGGCATTCGGCTACTGGAAGATCGTGGTCGAGCGTCCGCTTCGGCTGAGGGTGGATCTCTCCGCCACGCGCCGCAAGCAGTTTCACAAGGCGTGCGACGAGGCCAAGGACGCCTCGCTGGCCAAGCTGGTCGACCGCGTGGCCGAGCACTTGGGCGTCGGGCCGCATCAGAACTTCAACCTGTTCACCGACGCAGTGGAAGCCGACGCGAAGAAGCACAACGTCAAGCTGACGTCGAAGCGTTGGGGCCTGCTCAAGTCGGCCCTGGCCGAGCGCGACGATCAGGCCGAGCCGGTCGTCAAGAAGGTCCACAAGCCGGGCAAGGTCGAGCCGGACCCCGTCAGCGGCTTCTATCCCTCGCCCGTCGACGATCCGTGCCTGGTCGTCGAGTACGAGGCCGACTCGTCGCTTCGCGATACCGAGCAAGTGCCGCTATTGGAGGAAGGGGGCATCGAGGCGTTCTTCGAGCGCGAGGTATTGCCGCACGTACACGACGCCTGGATCGACCGCGACAAGACACAAATCGGCTACGAGATTTCGTTTACCCGACATTTCTACAAGCCCACGCCACTCCGATCACTGGAGGAAATCAAGGCCGACCTCGAAGTCCTCCAGACCGAAGCCGAGGGACTGCTCGAACAGATTATCGGACAGGACACCACCCAATGAAAGACGCCCAGAAGCCAGACCATATCAGCCTCAATACCCTTATCGGACGGCTTCGTGAGGGCCGTTTTGTTATCCCGGACTTCCAGCGGGAGTTCGAGTGGAGGCCGTGGGATGTGAACGAACTCATGCGGTCCATCTTCTTGGACTACTACATCGGCAGCCTGCTGCTTTGGAAAGGCAAGAAGGAGAACTTCGAGGCGCTCTCTTGTGAGCCAGTCTATGGACACTCTGGCAGCAACGGGAACCAAGAGCACATCGTCCTTGACGGGCAGCAACGTCTGACCGCCATGTACTACACCTTCTTCGCGCCAGATATTCCGCTGCCGGAGCGAGCCAACCGCTACCTGTATTTCCTGCGGGTTGACCGGCTCATGAAAGACGAGCCTGATGAAGCGTTTCAATATGACTGGACGCGCAAGGGTGTTAAGCTTCTCGCCGATCAAGAGGCCCAGTTCAAGTCCCATACATTCCCCCTTTCAATAATCGGGAAGGGTGGTTGGGAACTTCCCAACTGGGTTCAAGGCTACGAGCGGTACTGGCAAGCCAAGGCAAAAGCGGCAGACGAGTCCGACGACGTTGAAGCGAAGAAAGAGACCGCCCAGCATGCCGAGAACGCAACCAAGTTCGGTGAACACATTAAGGGGATCACGGAACAATATCAAATCGCCTACATCGAACTTGACCGCGAACTGGCGGTGGACAAAGTCTGCGACATTTTCACGCAGACGAACAGCAAGGGTGTTCAACTCGATGTCTTCGATCTCATTAACGCCCTTCTTAAGCCGAAGGGTCTTCAACTGAAGCATCTCTGGCGCGAGGCAAGAAGCCGCCTTGAGTTCGTCGATTCGTCCAAGCTGAATGTCTACATTCTCCAGGTCATGTCGATCCTTCGCCAGAATTACTGCTCACCGAAGTATCTCTATTATCTTCTTCCCGGCCAGAAGAAGCAGGTCCGAGACCACGACGGCTCCCGTCGGACAGAGATTCTTATTCCGGACATCGAGGAGTTTGAGCAGCGGTGGAACGCGGCGGTCAACGCGATCGAGGCAGCGATCAGTCTACTACGGCACCCCCAGGAGTTTGGTGCGATCTCCTCAAACTACCTGCCATACGTATCCATTCTACCCGTGTTTGCGGCACTTCAATCGCACGTGAAGACATTGCCGGCCAACCAGCGACTCGATGCCCAGCGCAGAATTCGGCACTGGTATTGGGCATCGGTTTTCACGAATCGCTACTCCGGTTCCGTGGAATCAACCGCCGCGAGAGATTTTGTCGACGTGCAGGAGTGGATCAAGGATGCCGATGCGGAACCTAGCCTTGTATTGGAATTCAAGAACCGGTTCCGAAACCTCGAACTCCGCAAGGAGACCAAACGAGGAACCTCCGTCTACAATGGTGTCTTCAACCTACTGGTTCTGCAAGGTGCTCGCGACTGGATGAGCGGCTCCGTTCCGCAACACAATGATCTGGACGACCACCACATTGTTCCCGCGTCCTGGGGCGCGGAGAATCTCAAGGGCGACGCAGTTCACACAATCCTAAATCGGACGCCTCTGACAGCCGAGACCAACCGAGAGGTCATCAGGGATCGGCTACCCAACGAGTACCTGGCTGAGATGCTCCAGTCGAATCCCGAGGACAGCGTCCGTGCCATCCTGGAGTCGCACTTCATCTCTCCGACGGCCCAGGAGATCCTCATGCGTGACCCGTTCACGCCCGACGATTTTGAAGCATTCATCGCCGAGCGCCAGCGCACGATACAGGATGCTATCGAGAACCTGCTCATCAAGGAGCGGCTTGGCCTCAGCATGCCGTTGCGCGAATTAGATGAACAGATTGAAAAAACCGAGTTGCGACTCCGCAAGAGTGTTGATGAAGTACTCGCG
>DOEZ01000173.1 GCA_003532715.1 Planctomycetaceae bacterium | reverse complement strand
CGCTGCTCAAGCCAGAGAACAAGGAGAAGCTGGCCAGCATTCTCACTTACCACGTGGTGGCCGGAAAGGTCATGGCCGCGGACGTCGTTAAGCTGACGAATGCCAAGACGGTCCAGGGGTCGGAGGTCACGATCGCGGTCAAGGGAGGCAAGGTCAAGGTGGACAACGCGAACGTTATCAAGACCGATATCCAGTGCGGCAACGGGGTCATACACGTCATTGACGCGGTGATCCTACCGAAGGACATCGTGGACACGGCCGTTTCGGCCGGCAGTTTCAAGACTCTGGCAGCAGCGTTAAAGGCCGCCGACCTTGTCGAAACGCTTAAGGGAAAGGGTCCCTTCACGGTCTTCGCGCCGACGGACGAAGCGTTCGCCAAGTTGCCCAAGGGGACTGTGGAAGCGCTGCTCAAGCCAGAGAACAAGGAAAAGCTGGCCAGCATTCTCACTTACCACGTGGTGGCGGGAAAGGTCATGGCCGCGGACGTCGTTAAGCTGACGAATGCCAAGACGGTCCAGGGGTCGGAGGTCACGATCGCGGTCAGGGGAGGCAAGGTCAAGGTGGACAACGCGAACGTTATCAAGACCGATATCCAGTGCGGCAACGGGGTCATACACGTCATTGACGCCGTAATCCTGCCTAAGTGATCAGCAAGTATTTGACTGGGGAGCCCAGTTGGGCCCCCCAGTCTTCTGTATTCTGTTGGGAAGGTCATCCCTGGCGCACGCAAACAGGGGATCGCGAAATGTTCAAGCGCATCGCCCTACTACTACTGATGGTCGGCGTGGCTCTGCCTGGTTGCCCGTCCGCGTCCGTTCCCGTCGAGAAGGAGGCAAAGAAGGTGTCCAGACCATTGAGTTTCACCGTGAAGTCTTTGGGCGGAGAAGACGTGGACCTGAGCAAGTACGATGGCAAGGTCGTGATGATCGTGAATGTGGCCAGTAAGTGCGGCCTGACACCCCAGTACGAACAGCTCCAGGCATTGCACGAAAAGCATTCCAAAGACGGGCTGGCGATCCTGGGTTTCCCGTGTAATCAATTCCTTTCTCAGGAGCCGGGAACGGCCGACGAGATCAAGGAATTCTGCCGAGTCAACTACGGCGTCCGTTTTGACATCTTCGCCAAGGTCGAGGTCAACGGCGACGGCGCCTGCGACCTGTACAAGAACCTGACCGCTCTCGACACGAAGCCTGTCGGGCCAGGAAAGATCAGCTGGAACTTCGAGAAGTTCATCATTGGCCGCAACGGGGAAGTCGTAGCCCGTTTTTCTCCTCGGACGAAGCCTGACGATGCGGAGGTGCTGAAGGTCATCGAGGCGGAGTTGGCGAAGCAATAGCCGCCTATCTGTCCTCGCAGACCCGAAAACAGCATTACCTCGTTTCCGCCAGTTCCAAGTCGAATTCGGGTAGGCCGATAGTGACAATGCCCAAGTAGCCGTCCACGGTCACCAAGTCTGCATCCTTGAGCGCGTCGACAACGTTGGGGATCCCATTGACGCAGGGTATGCCCAACTCGCGGGCGATGATGGCTCCGTGAATGAGCATCCCGCCGCGCCGTTCCACGATCGCCGAGGCAAGCGGAACCAGATGCGTCATCATCGGCTGGATCGCGTCGCAAACCAGGACTTCCCCCGCTTGGAATCGGCCCAGGTCTTCGCTGCTGCGGATGCACCGCACCGTTCCGGTCTCCAGCCCGGGCGCGGCCGGCTGACCGATGAGCTGTCTGGGTGTTTCATCCGGACAAACGGATTTCGTGACCCGCTCCGTCTCCGTCTCCTCCAGAAGAACGATTTCTCCCGCAGTCCGGTCACGCAAGCCTGCGATGATCGGCCCTGCTGCCTTGTCCGTGACCTTGGCTCCGGGGGCTAGACGGTCCGTGGACTTGAGCCTCCGCGCGGCCACGTCGATCGCCCGAATCAACTGCGACTCCACACGCGCCAGCAGCAGGTTATCGTTATCGCGGAGCCGCCAACTGAGCTTCCCGATCTCAAGGGTCTCCAGAGCTTCTTCGCGCCGTTCAGGTCCGACCGCCGCCAACAGCCGTTGCGTCAGCGTCTCGGCGGTCTGGATTCCTGATTTTGTCGTTCGACGAACGTCCTGATCGATTGAGCGAGCCATTTCCAAAACCGTCCGCAGAATCAGATCAGGCCGGTCCGAAAGCCGAGTGTTTCCGTAGGCAAGGTCGAGAACGCTTTCGAGAGTCCGGCGGAACTCCGTCAGGAAGGATTCGCCTCCCATAAGAGAACGTACAGCCGCAAGTACGTCCTGCTGCCAATTCATTGCGTCCGTCGATGTCGAACCGCATGCTTTCTCGATCGCGTCGCACAGCGGCGTATTGTGCCTCAATCGGCCAGCGAGTGATTGAAGGGCAGCATTTCGTTGAGTCGCCAAGAGATCCTCGCCCTGTAACAAGCCAACGAACTCATAAGGGTCCTCGGGTCGCACGGCATCGTTGTAGTAGACAGCCAGACGGCGGACACCATGGGCAAACGGGATGAACTCGTCCCAGTAGGTCTTCGTCCACCGCTTGACCGAGGCCAATCGCTCTTCGATCGCCTCCGCCAGTTGCTCATTGGTGCGGGCTTCGAGGTCTTCGGCTGCCAGGCGTATTCCCTCCGCTTCAAGTGCGGGAATCAACTCTTCGGCAACGCGAGTACGCAGCTTCCGCAGGCGAGCCATTCCCGGCCGCAGCGTGAGATACCAGCCCCTTTTGTCCTTGCCATCGGGGGCCAACGTAGTGATCGGCCTCGCCTGGAGGAGTGTGAATCGCTTTGCCCGGCCCGTCCACTCAATATCCGGTGGCCAGGCGAAAAGCGATTCCACACCGATCAGCACGCCGAGCAAATGGCTCAGGTCCTGCTCTTGGAGTAGCGGAGATGGCGTGCCTACTTCGTCCCGGCTGCCCGGACGCCACTCGACGATCGTCCCGTCGGACCGTCGCAGTTGCCACCAGTCGGGATCGACTTGTCCATCGACCAGTCCGGAGCAGAGCCCCGGAACCGCTTCCACGATTGCGAACTCGCAGGAGAGCTTCCGAGGATCGCATCCGAAGGCAACGCCCGAAACTTCTTCCGTTCGCATGGCCTGCACCAGTACCGCCATCCGACTCCGTGCCGGATCGAGGCCAAGCTCTTGCCGATACAGCATGGCTGCATCAGACCACAACGAGGCCCAAACCAATCGGAGGGCATCGATTACTGCCTGGCGTCCCACAACCCCGACGTACGACTCGTGCAATCCGGCAAAGGAGCGGTTTGCAGAATCTTCCCCCGGAGCCGAAGACCTCACCGCCCAGGCGGTGTCCGCAGGATATGGCGCCAAAGCCTCAATAACAGCCACCGCCACCTCTGCGGGAACGGGGTGCGACAGGAAGGCGGAGCGGATTCGCAAGGCAGCGTCCCAGATTTCCTCCCAACGCATGTCCTCGAACCGCTTGCGATCCAGTTCCATGCGAACCAGGCTCTCCAGCCGCGACTCGGCAAGGAAAAGCTCGTAGGCCCGAATGGTCACACAGAAGCCCGGCGCTATCGGATGGCCCGCGTCGGCCAAGGTTCCCAGTCGCGCCGACTTACCGCCGACGAGTGGCTCGTGGGAACCGTCCACGTCTGCAAGCGGGATTACGTAGTTCGGCTGGGGACCCACTGGCGGACCTCCTGAAAACGACAGACGTGGAAATAGCGGACGACCTCGACGCGGACCAAGGCCGACGATTCCGCCCGCACAAATGCCGCCAGGTGCGGATGGCACGCAATGAGCAGGCCGGCCCAGTGTTCAAAGTCTGGACCCGGCGGAACCACGTGAGCCCGCCCCGTAGCGGTCACCGCCTCGACTTGCATCAGTTCGGCCGGCGCCCCGGACCGGCTGTCGATTACCAAGGCCACGTGGTCGCACTCGGAGAGCAGACGATACTTCCTCGTCGCGATTGGCGTCGAGAAAACGAATGTCGTCAGGTCGTCGGTCGCCGCCAGCGCTACCAGGGACCCGTAGGGCTGCGACTGGCTCTGCGTACATAAGACGCCGTAGGGCCTCTCGCGTACCAAACGCCCGATTCGCGTGGCTAGATCGCTGTCCTCGGAAACCCCACCGTCTCCCATCATCACGCGGTCGGACAGGTCCAATTCGTCAGGTTCATTCATGAAGAACATCCTCCCGTGATGCCCATGGCCCGTCGAAAAAGCTGATCGCACTCGGCTTCCAGGACGCCACCGATTAACCGGCACTGGGCAAACGCCGTTCGCCGCGTGACCTCTTCGGCCGGGATGTCGATCTGCTTCCAGCCCAACTGCTTGAGCGTACTGATTGAGGTGCCAAAAACGACCTCCCGAATCCCCGCCCAGAGGATGGCACCCTGGCACATGCAACAGGGCTCGGCCGTGGTATACCGCCGCATTCCTGTCCCGTTCACATCATGTTCCGCTGCCGCGCGGTTGAAGGCGTCGATTTCCCCATGCCACGTGGGATTCTCGCTGTGGCGATTGATTGCTTCGGCCACGATCTCGTTCGAGCCAATGTCCACCAGGACTGCGGCAAAGGGCGCCGAAGGACTGGTGGCGGCCAGGGCGATGGCTCGGCGCATGAATGGCTCGTGCGAAGAATAGTCTATCATTGAGGATCACAATCTCCCTTCACCAGAGGGATCTCTGACCGGACAGCAAGGCGATCCCACCCGTTCCGCAGAACAGGTCGCTCGCGTAGAATATCCTACGCGGAGAACCTTCGCCACGCCATCCCACCCCCCAACACTTAAACACCGCAAAACGGACAGGCCGATCATGGCTCGTTCACTTCGCCCTCCTGTGCGCCACCTGGTGGTGATCTTGGGCGATCAGCTTGATCTGAAGTCGGCTGCCTTGGATGGTTTAGATATACAGCATGATGCCGTCTGGATGGCGGAAGTGGCAGAGGAGTCCACCTATGTGTGGTCCCACAAGGCGCGTATCGCCCTGTTCCTGGCCGCCATGCGGCACTACCGGGATGCGCTGCACGAGCGGGGTATTCCCGTATTGTACCGCCAGCTCGACGATCCTGATAACCTCGGTAGCCTCCCTCGTGAACTGGAGGGGGCAGTCCATCGCCTCAAACCACAGCGGATCGTTGTTGTCGAACCCGGGGAATGGCGAGTCAAGCAGTTCATGGTAGAGACTGCCAGGAGACTGACGGTGCCGATGGAGATGCGGGAGGACCGTCACTTCCTATGCACGCACGAGGAGTTTTCTGAACATGTCGCCGGGCGAAAACAGCTCCGCATGGAATACTTCTACCGCCAGATGCGCCGCAAGAAGGGCATCCTCATGCATGATGGACAGCCGGAGGGAGAAAAATGGAACTTCGATCCAGAGAACCGCAGTAGCTTCGGGTCTGAAGGCCCCCGAGGTGTCCGACAGCCCCGCGCCTTTTCGCTGGATGCCACCACGCGCGAGGTGCTCCGCTTAGTGGAGAAGGCCTTTGCTTCCCATCCCGGGCGGCTCGACCACTTTGTCTGGCCTGTGACGCCAGGCGATGCCCGCCGGGCACTTCGCGATTTCATCACGCACCGGCTGCCTAGCTTTGGTACCTACCAGGACGCCATGTGGTCAGGCCAGCCGTTCCTCTACCACTCGCTCCTGTCGTCAGCACTGAATCTGAAGTTGCTCGACCCGCGCGACGTGCTTGAGGAGGTCGAGGCTGCTTATCGGTCGGGCAAAGCGTCGCTGAACTCGGTCGAGGGATTCATTCGCCAGATTCTCGGGTGGCGGGAGTATGTTCGCGGCGTCTATTGGCAGTTCATGCCCGAGTATCTGGATCGCAACGCCCTGAACACCCGGATTCGATTACCCAAGCTTTATTGGAATGCCGAAACCGACATGAATTGTCTTCGCCAAGTTATTGGTCAAACCCTCGATTACGGCTACGCGCATCACATTCAGAGGCTAATGGTCACCGGGCTTTTCGCTCTTCTGTTTGGAGTGGAGCCTCGCGAGGTCCACAGGTGGTATCTGGCCGTTTATGTGGACGCCGTGGAATGGGTCGAGTTGCCGAACACGTTCGGGATGTCTCAATTCGCCGACGGCGGGATCATGGCCTCAAAACCGTACGCTGCCTCTGGCAAGTACATCGAGCGGATGAGCAACTACTGTGAAGGCTGTCGCTACGACCCCAGCGTGAGCTGCGGAGACAAAGCATGTCCCTTTAGCACGTTGTACTGGGATTTTCTGGACCGCCACCGCGCCAGACTGGCTGGAAACCAGCGGATGAGAATGCAGGCGGCCAATTTGAGTCGAAAGTCGCGGAGCGAACTTGTTTCGATTCAACGCGAGGCCGAGCGAATCCGCAACAAGTACAGTTGACGAGGCATATGTCGACAGTCCGGGACAGTTCGCGTGTTCCCGGTCTCAGCGCGCTCATGCGTTACACGCTGCGCCTATTAACGCTCGATCAGCTTGGCCGTGCAGCGACGCTCAACGCATCCGCCGGGCAATCTGCCGTTGAATCAGCTTCGCAGTTACCCGTCACGGTGAGACGCGGACGCCCGCCAGGCACCGGTACTGCGACTTCCCCGAAGGAAAAGGTGACCGTCTGGATCACCAGCACTCTGATCGCCGACTACCGAGAGTGGACCTGGGAAGCCCGCTGCCAGCTAAGCCATCTTGTCGAACGTGCCTTGGCCGATTACCGAAGATCGTGTTCCACGAGCCGATAACAGTCCTGACCACCCTCAGGAGCGTTGTCTCAGAATACGGTAGTTTTCTGGGATATCCCGAAACGGGCATTTTCGTCGGAAAAGCATTCCCCATTGGTCTCACACCACCACACCCCTATATTACTTGCGGTTAGCCAGTAATTCCTTGCCAAGCTGCTTCCCCGGTGGCGTTGCGGCTAGACACTCTCACCGGCAAGGTAGCCGGTGCTGAAGGCGGCCTGAAGATTGTACCCGCCGATGGGGCCGTCCAGGTCGAGCAACTCCCCGGCCACAAACAGTCCGGGCACTCGTTTTCACTCACTTGCCCCAACAGCCTAATCAAACTAGACTGATCCATGACGATGGTCTCCTTTCCCCGGCCAGATTTACCCTCCGGCCATTTCGAGATCCTTACGCCCGGCGATTGTCGCCGAACGGGAGACCGTCGTCAATTCTTAACAATCAACACGTCAGGACGCTGATATACTGCGAGGTATCCTTGAGCACTTGCACTCTGAACGCTCCGGCACTAAGCGACGGCGCACGTCGGTGACTCCATGAACGATTATTCCATCTTCGCATCCGCTCTGCCCGGCTTCGAGAATGTTACACAGTCCGAATTGGCGCGCCTCGGCATTCCGATGGCCGAGTCCACCGCCGGAGGGGTGACGTTTCGTGGCGGACTGCGCGAGATGCTTACTGCGACTGTTTGGTCCCGCACGATTTCACACGTTCTATGCCGAATTGGGAGTTTTCAGGCGACGAAGTTGCCCGAGCTACGCCGCAAAGCCGCTGTGCTGCCATGGTGCGACTTCATTTCGCCACAGTTGGCGGTGAACGTGCGCGCGACTTGCCACCGCTCTCGACTGTATCATTCCGATGCCGTGGCGCAGCGCGTTGAGCAAGCAATTACCGATGTCATTCCCGGCGTCGTGGCCTGCGCCGATGACGACTGCATTCAAGTCGCGGTGCGGATGCAGGACGACCAATGCACGGTGAGTATGGATGTCGCGAGCACTCCACTGCACCGGCGCGGCTATCGCTTGCGTACCGCGAAAGCGCCTTTGGCGGAGCACATCGCTGCCGCGACCCTCCTCTGGTTGGACTGGAAAACTGATGAACCGCTCGCCGACCCTATGTGCGGCTCTGGGACGTTTGGCATTGAGGCGGCGTGTTTTGCACGCGCCATTCCGTCGGTGGCATATGCCCAGAGGCTGTCTGCACACCGCTGGCCAATCTGGCGGCAGGGGATATTCGACGAGGTATTGGCGAGTCGAGCGCAAACAGTAAGCGAGTGCGACATCCATGTTTCCGACCACACNNAGCCGTGGACGCTACTCGCGAGAACGCCGCGCGCGCTGGCGTGAGCGACGCGCTGCATATCGAGTGTCGCCCGCTGCAGAACCTCGAGTTGCTGCGGCCATCTGGATTGCTTGTGTGCAACCCGCCCTATGGCCAACGCATTGGGAATGTGCGCAAACTCGCAGCGCTTTACGCGGATCTGGGACGGCTCATGTCGACAACTCTCAGAGGCTGGCGTCTCGCAGTGGTGACCGCCAATCCAAGACTCGCACGCAATGTCGGACTCCGTTGGGATCGAGTCAGCGACACCATCCCACACGGTGGTCTGCGTGTCCGGGTCTACCACGCGCCAGCGGCACGTCGTTCATGGGACTGTCGTTGAGCATGATCCCTAGTATTGTCGTGAGTCAGTTGACAACAACTTTGCCGTACTGCAAACTCAATCGTTCTAGACAATGATCGCACAACGCCTGAGTCTGTGACTATGCCGTATCTTCGTATCGCCAACATAAGAGTCGACGCCACCGAGCCCGAGACGCAGTTGCCTCGTCGGGTGGCGAAGAAGCTGGGACTAAGCGAAGCGGATTTTGCGCGGTGGCGGATTTTGCGGAAGAGCCTCGATGCACGATCGCGGCGCGCCCTCAGATTTGTCTACACGATTTTGGTCGAACTGCCTGAAGGGGACTTGATTGAGCGTTGCCTGGCAAACAATCCGGCCGAGGTGGAGCTTTTTGTTCCGTCGCAGTTCGAGGATATTGAGCCGGGGTGCGAACCATTGAAGCAGAGACCGGTCGTGATCGGTTCGGGGCCGGCAGGGTTGCTCGCGGGATACTTCTTGGCGGTGAAAGGGTATCGGCCGCTGATTATCGAGCGGGGACAACCGCTCAAGCAGCGAGTGCCGGCCATCCGCGCCTTCGAGGCCGGTGGCGAACACGATCCCGAAAACAACTACCTGTTCGGCGAGGGCGGAGCCGGCACATTCAGTGACGGAAAGTTGACCTCTCGGATGACCGGGCCGGACGTCGAGTGGGTGCTCGAGCGGTTCGTCGACTGCGGCGGCAAGCCGTCGTTGGTTTACGAACAGCGTCCGCATTTGGGCAGCAATCGCCTGCCGCCGATCGTGCGGAACTTTCGACGCCGGATCGAAGCGCTTGGTGGTGAATACTATTTCGGTTGCCGCCTGGAAGGGCTGGATATCGTCGACGGCGGCTTGCGAGGCTTGCACACGTCCCGCGGTTACGTCGCTGCCACGCAGGCGGTGCTGGGCATCGGGCATAGTGCGCGCGACACGTATGGTATGCTGTTGGACGCAGGCATTTCCATGCAGCAAAAGGCTTTTCAACTCGGCCTGCGCATCGAGCAGCCTCAGGACCAGGTCAACCGGCACAAGTACGGCCGGCCCGAGTACCTCCCACTGCTCGGAGCGGCCGACTACACGCTTACGGCTCACGGCCAACGCGACATTTTTTCGTTCTGTATGTGTGCCGGCGGCACGACGATCCCCAGCGTCTCCGAGCCCGGCTGCATCGCCACCAACGGCATGAGCAACTCTCGCCGCAACTCGCCGTACGCCAACAGCGGCATCATGGTGACGCTCGAACCGCACGAGTTCGGCAGCGATTACGTACTGGCCGGCATGGAATTGCAGCGCCGCTTCGAGATGATTGCGTTCGCCCTTGCGGGCAGTAACTACTCCGCGCCCATCCAAACCGCAGCCGATTTTGTGGCCGACCGCACTCCGCCGAAAGGGCAGCGTTTGGAAAGTTCCTACCAGCGTGGTACGACGGCACTGAATCTTAACGAGGTCCTGCCACCCATCGTCAGCGCCGCGATCCGCTCCGGGCTGCCGATCATGGACCATAAGTGGCACGGTGACTTTCTGGCCCATGCCAACCTTCTTGGTCCCGAGATGCGCGGCAGTTCGCCCCTGCGAATCGAGCGAGACACGCTCTCGCGCCAATCTCCCGCCTGCCGGGGCCTGTACCCGGTTGGGGAAGGAGCCGGTTATGCCGGAGGAATCATCAGCGCCGCCGTCGACGGCCTGCTCAGCGCCAAGCAGATCGTGCGGCAATTCGCACCATGAGGATGAAGTTTCAGCGGAAGAATTCTGCCGCCAGTCGGCGGAACCCCGCAAGATCGCGGACGCGTTGCACGGCACTACGGAACTCGGCAAAGTCGGGCAGGCACTTGGCAAAGTAGCAACTGGTGCGTGGGAGCCGGCGGATCGCCACGGACTGGCCGTAGAAACGAAATTCGCCTTCGACCAATTGGGNNGCCAGGAGCGACTGGGCCTGGCGAAAGATCCACGGGTTGCCGAGGCAGCCGCGCCCGATCGACACGCCGTCCGCCCCGCTCTCCTGCAGCCGCTGCACAACGTCGGCGGCCTCGTAGATTCCTCCACTGCCCAGCACGGGCACCTGCACAGCCTGCTTCACCCGCGCGACGACGTCCCAGTCTGGCCCGCCAACGTAAGCTTGAGCCACGCTCCGGGCGTGGACTTCGATCGCGGCAGCGCCCGCATCCTGGGCCCGCTTGGCGATTTCGACTGCGGTTTCGTGCTCCGCGTCCGGTCCGCTTCGAAGCTTGACGGTCACGCCTNNGCGACGATCCGCTCGATGGCAGGCGGGTCGGCCATGAGAGCCCCTCCCTCGCCGCGGTCCATTAGCCGACGGATGGGGCATTCGAAGTTCAAGTCGACCAGCTCGAATCCCTGCTGCTCGATGACCCGAGCGGCTGCCGCCATCACCGCCGGTTCGGCACCGCTGATCTGCGCGGCTCGGGGGCGTTCTTCGGCCGTCCCGTACAACATCCGCAGCGCGCGGCGATCCCGGCGCGCCACGCTGTCCGCGTCGATCCGTTCCGTACAAACCAGACCAGCCCCGAAACGCTTCATCAGCAGACGGAACGGGAAGTTCGTGTGCTCCTCCATGGGAGCCAGCGTGACCGATACGGTCGGACGTACCTTGCCGATCTTCATCGCGATCCGGTCTCCCAGCGGTGGCGGACAGGATGCCTCGCAGAACTCCAACCATCGCCGTTCGCCAGGCCGCACTTTAGCATGTCGCGTCGATTCCACTTGCAGGTCACGGCAGAGAGTTTCTTAACGGTTTGGATACTCGTTGGATTCTATCCGGGATTTCCCGTATGGGCTCCGCTCGAATAAGTTCCGAGCAGCAATAGTCCTTCCATGTTAACAAGTTGATTTGCGATCTTCCAGTTGGCGCGCCGGTTCTCGGTCCAGAATGGAGTCTCTCAGACTGGCTCGATCCTCGACGGCTCCTCTGCGGAGGCCTGGAGTCTGTCCGAAGAAACCTCCCTTTGATCGGCCTGCGTCGGAAACGACGAGTTGATGACGCGAGGTTCTCCAACGGCGGGTCCGGTAACTGTCCGAAACCGGACAAGGTGAATGCCGACAATGCAATCAGCATTGGGCCCTCAACCTGCCTTCCGTTGTGTCGAGAATGGGGTGGGTTGTTGCGACGGGTTTCAGGTCGCCCACACCCGCAAGATTAGAAACGATTGATTCTACAGCGTTTGGCCTTACACGATCTCCCTGATTTTCTGAGCCACAGCCAAGGCCTGGGTTGCTTTTGCAACGCTCCCTGTGACCTTCAGGAAAGCCAGAGCCGCTTTGACCTCAGGGATGCCGATGCCTCCCTTGGTGACAACCTTCCTCACCGCCCGCTGCCGTATGTTGTGGGTCGCCTTGATGTTAGCGACGTAGCTGGCACTGATCTCGATGCCCTTCTTCGCCAACGCATCGACCACTGCCTGGTTCCTGGCCCTTGGGTATATCCAGGATCACGCTCGGTACGACCAGAGCATGGCGCCCCTCCGCTAGGCGCAAGAGCCTCTTGCCGAGCTTGACGTCAAAGAAGACACGTTGAAGCTGTCAGAGTGAGCCGAGCCGGGAACCGCTGCTTGGCGGCAAGCTCACGCTCGTGAGCTTTTTCCGAACTTCTCGCACGATTTCGTCGATTTGAAACGGTTGTAGGAGGTGCGGTTCCTGTGCCAGCTTCGCCCGCCATTCCATCAACACTCTGAATTTGCCGGATTCCTTTGGCTCGTGATGGGATTCCTCGATCATCTGTTGGATGGTCCGTTCCCAGTCATGCAACTTCATTGACTGCTCCTTGGCGTTTTCCATGTCAGTCACCACCAGCCGCAAACTGCGTCCGCCCAACGCATGCAGGTCCACATTCATCTTTTCGACCGAAATAGTCCTGGATTCTAGCCCAAGTTCGCCGGCATTGGGCGACCACCCCTAGCTGGT
>DOEZ01000048.1 GCA_003532715.1 Planctomycetaceae bacterium | reverse complement strand
ATCGAGGCCGCGGAAAAGGACGGCAAACCGGCGGGCGTTGCCCCCGTCTCGCCCGACGAGATTGGCAAGGCTCTGGCCGAAGCGGCGACGGGGGTGGTGCTTTGGCCCGTGGCGGCCGAACTGCCCAAGGATCGCGTCACCGAGATGCTTCCAAAGACGTTGCCGCCGCTTCGAGCCGACCGTGACAGCGTCGTCATCGGCACGATCGAAGGCAATGACCCCTTGTCGGTCAAGATTAGCGCGAATACTCCAGCCGGTTTGAAGGAAATGGCGTGGACGGTCGCGCCGGGAGTCTCGGAAAAACGCAACGATTTTCTGGCGAAGATCGTCGACATGGCTCGCTTCGACGAGGGTATGAGCCTTCCCTTGACCGACTCGGCCAGTTTGCAACAGGCACGGACCATCAGTAACATCGGCGCGGTGAACCTGCTTGAACTGGCGCGAGAGGCTCTCGACCTGGGGAACGTGGCCAGCGCCGAGCAACTTGCCGCCGAGGCACTTCGCCGCAGGCCGGAAAACGCCCAGGCGAAGAAACTGATCGCCGAGATCGCGACGCAGAAGGGAGGCGGACCGGTCGAAGAAGAGGTCAGCCTCGAAGGCAAACCGCTGCCCGACATCGACGAGGGAGCCCTGGCTCGCCAGTTCCAACTCGACCGGAAGATTATCGCCGAACAAGTGACGAAGGACGTGCAAGTATCGGTCAACCGTTCCCGCAAAGAAGCGTCGATTGCGGGTGAAGAGGTCATTCAGGATCTGAAGCTGCAGTTGGAGAACGTTCGCCGCATGAGCGAACTGAGCCCCGAGGTGCGCGACCGGCTGGTCGGCCAGATTCAGGCGGCGCTCCGTTCCGCGCAAAACACCATGGAGACGGCGAACCACCGCCGTCAACAGGAGGCCGCCACCAGGGCTGCAGCCGAGGAACGCGAGCTGATCGTCAAGGACATGGCTCGCAAGCAAGAGAAGATCAATCAGTTGATGCGCAGATTCCACTCACTAATGAATGAGGACGGCTATCGCGCCGAGAACTATCAGGCGGCGTCCGAGGAGTTGGCCCCGGAGGCGTTGGAAATCGCCGAGGCCGAGGGCATGAGGTCGTCGGAAGCGGTACTTGCGCAAGCCATTACGGCTAGCCGCCAGATGTGGTACCACCAGGAGGCGCAGCGCCGCCGCATCCAGCGTCAGCGAGCTTTGCTTGCCGCGCTGAATTCGGTCGATATGTCGTCGATTCCGATTAACGACAACGAGCCGATCCTGTATCCGCCTCCGGAGATTTGGAACCCCATGTCGGAGCGTCGCAGAGACCGATACAGCGCGATGGATCTAGCGGTTCGCACCGAGGCGGAACTGCAGATCAGCAAGGCGTTGGACTCACCGACTCGAATGCAGTTCGTCGACTTTACCCTCGGCGAGGTGGTCGAGTACCTGAAGCAGTATCACGAGATCCCGATCAGACTGAAGATGAGGGCGTTGGAGGAACTCGACATCGGCTCGGACCTCGCGATCACGTACAGTGCCGACGGCATTTCGCTGCGCGCCGCGCTGACCGATATGCTTAGCGAGCACGAGTTGGCCTTCATCACCGAAAACGAGCAGTTGATGATCACGACGGCCGACGATGCGGGAAGTCACCGCGTGACGCGAGTCTACCCGGTCGGCGATCTGGTCATTCCCATTCGCAACATGCCGACGATGGGCATGGGGATGGGGATGATGGGCGGAATGGGCGGCGGAATGGGCGGTGGAATGATGGGTGGCATGGGCGGCATGGGCGGTGGCATGGGCGGCATGGGTGGTATGGGNNGCATGGGCGGCGGCATGGGCATGGGTGGCGGCATGTTCAACGCGCCGCGCGAGTTCATTCCTCGACAGCTATTTAACGCGTTGCCTCAAGAGGTGCAAGATGCGATGCCGCGCGTCCCGGCGCCTGGCGGGTTTCAAGCCTTTTCGGTCGAAGACGATTTGAGTTTGCCCGCCGAGCCGTCCGCGTCGGCCGATGCGCCACAAGTTGACGCGATCAGGGTGAAGACGGACGGATCTGAGAAGCCCGATGTGGTTTGGGAAAAGTATTTTCGAGCGAACAAGCCTTCGGAGGCGGCGGTTCGTTCGAAGGTGCGGGTGCTGATGGGACAGAAGAAGTACGAGGACGTGATTGCGTTGATTTGCGCGGCGTTGCGGAACGGTCAGGCGCAACCGTGGATGTACGAAGCGATGGCGCTGGCGATGCAGATTGACGGCCGCGGCAACGAAGAAATCGAACGCGCCATCATGTCGGCCGTCGATTGGGCGACGAGCCCGGTCGACCTGATGTACGTGGCCGCCTACTTGGCCGACATCGGTTTGGACGAACGTGCGTTGCAGGTCTTTCAGCAAGTTTCGGCCGCTCTTCCCGATCAACCGGAACCCTACGTGCATGGCCTGCGTTCGGCCCAGAAGGTCGAGGATTTGGAGGGAATTCAGTGGGCGACGACGGGGATACTCGGTCGCGCGTGGTCGAAGGAACAGGCCGACGTCTGGGTCACCGGAATGCGAGTCGCCAACGCGACGCTCGAAAAACTCAAGGAAGAAGGCCGCGTCGAGGATGCCAAACAATACGAAAAGTCGCTCAACCAGGCGCTGATCCGCGACGTCGTGGTTCGTGTGTCCTGGACCGGCGACGCGGACATCGATCTGATGGTGGAGGAACCGTCCGGCACCGTCTGTTCGGCGCGTAATCCGCGCACGATGGCCGGCGGCATCATGTTGGGGGACAACTTCGCCGCCGATAAAGGAACCGAAGCGAAGGAGTTCTCCGAAATCTACGTCTGTCCAAAAGCGTTCAGCGGCGACTACAAGCTGTTGATTCGACGAGTGTGGGGCGAGGTAACGGCCGGCAAGGTGACGGTCGATGTGTATTTCAACTGGAACACCAAGTCGGCGATGCACATGCAGAAGCGGATTGAGCTGGCCGAAAACGGCGCCGAGGGCACGTTCGAGTTGGCAAACGGCCGCCGGAAGGAAATGCTCACCGAGCAGCAGGTCGCCAACGCCGCCGCCGGACAGTTGGAGGTTCGCCGGCAGGTGCTCGCCCAACAGTTGGCCGCCGTGATTGATCCCCGCGCGACCGAAAGTCTGGCCGACG
>DOEZ01000742.1 GCA_003532715.1 Planctomycetaceae bacterium | reverse complement strand
CGGACTCGGGCCCAACTCAATCCGCCCAACCCGCAGCCGAGCGGCGGAACCGCCACCGACGCGATGCCGCGCTCGCGCACCTCCTCCACCAGCGCCTTCAGGCCCGCCTCGATGTCGTCGATTCGGCTCTTGCCTCTCCAGTGCCGCTTGGTGGGGAAATTGATCACGTAGCGAGGGTTGTGCAACTGGTTCAGACGGAAGACGAACATCCGGCCCGGCCGTAGCTCCCCTCGTTTGCACACTTTCTGGTAGGCTTCGAAGTTCTCCGGGAACTCGTGGCGGAACTGAAGCGCGATCCCGCGACCCATGAAGCCGACGCAATTGACCGTATTGACCAGCGCCTCGGCGTCGGCGTCGAGAATGTTCCCCGTCAGAAACTTGATCATCGGGTTTCTCCTAAAAGTACCACGACGGCTCCACGTTTGCCGGTGGCTGGTGTTCCGCGGTCGCCAGAACCGATTGGACTTCCTCCAAGACTATCCCATTGGCCGCGCCGATCTTCTCGACCAGAAACCACGGAAACGACTCATGCGCGAGGAACTCGGCCTGTTTCGCGTCCTTGACGGCCGGATTCCGAAAATCGGTCGCCTCGACCGCCTTCCAGTTTACCTTGTCAAGATGATCCAGGGAATCGTAAAAACTGGCGTATCGAGCCCCCGCGTTCGTGTCGCTGAAGGCCCAGCGAACCTCGCATTCATCGGCAAGCCGTACAATCCGCCTCAGATCGGCCTCCAAATGGACGATCGGCCCTTGCCCTTCGCGGTAGCTCAAATCCGGATGGTTCCCCCTGTACAGTATGTACAACATGATCGATCGCGGGCAAAAGTAAAACGGCACGTACTCGCCCACCATCGTGCCCGGATGGCAGGCAACGGGCAATTCCTCTAGCCTTCTTCTCTTGATCTCCGACATGCCCACGATGGTGGTCTCGAATCCCTTCGCAATCCGCTTCGCGTCCGAATAGAGCCTCCCCGCCTCGACAATCGCTCGTAGATTGCGCACGTGGGTAATGTGATAAACCTTCGGATGAGCCGGAACACTCATGCCGCATCCTCCTCGACAAACGCCCGAAGCCGCGCCAGGTCCAAGGCGTGTTCGCGGTCGTGGAATTCCCGCTGCAGGATGATCAGGTTGTGGCTCCAGCCGATTTGTGCAACCAGTGGTTGCACTCGGTCATCGTCGCGGTAGAGCACGTAACCCGCATCGCGTGCCAGCCATTCGACGATCAGCGCTTCCAGGCCTTTTTCGGATGTGTCGGTGGGATTCATGGCAAATACCCCTCGCGGGTGGACTTTCGGCGGAACCAGTCAACTATACGTTACACGTGTAAGTCCCTGTTTTATAATACTTTACCACTTCCACCGGCTCTCAAAGAACGTTCACTGTCAACTAACCGTCAACTATTCTCGCCTCTCCTGTTTCGCCTGTTTCAATGTCTTGGCTGCTTCCACGAATTTGTCCAGAAACACGCTCGCATCCCGGATTGTCAGCTTTGTGCTCCATGTTCGATTGCCGGACCGTGGGTCAACGTTGGCGAACTGAATTTCCTCAATCTCGCAATCGCCATCAGGCAACAGCGTGATGCCCCCGTGGGCCATGGCGTTGCGCATTAAACGAATCAAGTCACCAAGGTTCTTGGGCTCGACATCCGTTGGCAGTTCTCTTTCGACTTTCGGCCAGCCCTCCTTTTCTGCATCCTTCACCGATTTCTTCCCAAATTCTGCCTTCAGTTCTTCCCATGGGTGTGCCAGCGCGCCAAGAAACGTGTTGACGAGTTGCGTCACCTCGTAGGGACCGTTGTTCATCTTGTGCTTCTCGATGAACCGTAGATTCTCCATGCTCCGTTCCATGATCATCGACACGCGATCCTGCTTTGTCGTATTCACTCTTCCGCTTCCTCATCGAGTTCAGACTCGTTGTTTTCAAGCGTTTCCTCGTCGTCGATCTCTTCATCAGCCGGCAGCGACTCGGCCGGCGCGAGGCCGCGCACGTCCAGTTTTCCCGTCACGACATCGGCAATCAGCCGCGTACGGTATTCGCGGATTAGGTCGATTTCCTGTTCAGCCTTCATCAACGAGGACAAAAGAGGGCTCAATTGCACCTTCAAACCGTCGACAGTCCGCACTTGCTCGGTTAGCGGTGGCACAGGGACTGGCATGGCAGCGATGGTACCCAAGTAGATGCCGGGTTGCGCTGAGAAAGCTACCGTGCGCCAAAGGAGCCCCTGAAAGCGTTGACTCTGTAGAAAGTGCGATAAGAAATTGCTGGTGATTATATGCGGATTGGGTCTCAGTATCGCTAAACTACGTTGAATGTGAAATCGTTCCATTTTCGGAACGATCGCGACCTTCCCCATTGTCGCCCCAACGATTGCCAATAAGACATCTCCACACTGTGGAACAAACGATTGACTCAAAGCGTCGTAGTCCACCGCTGAAATCATGCTGTCGTCGTCACGGAGCACGAACTTACCCTTTACAATGTTTCGCACGCTCAACAGTGGGATGCCCTCGGAGACCCGTGGCGGTGGCAGGTGAGTCCCGTCACGAACGAGAACGCACGAGCGTTTGAGGGGCACGATTTCCCAATGCTCCGGCACATCCCCCAGCCAGTCGATGCCGGAGGGTTTGAGGGGGGCGTTGGGGTCGAGGCCGCGGGTCACGGCCCGGTTGATGATGGCCTGCTTCTGCTCATTGAGCACCTCAATCAGCCGCCGCCGATTGCGGATGAAACGGTTGACGCGGCGGTCAATCATGGCGATGAACCGGACAATCGCATCCGCCTCTTCGGGAGACGGGAGTGGGATTAGCGAGCCCAAGAACGCATCATCCGTTAGCTGCAAT
>DOEZ01000724.1 GCA_003532715.1 Planctomycetaceae bacterium | reverse complement strand
CCGCTCTTGAACCGCAGTCGGCCCGACGCGAGGTACGGGCCGAGCCGCCGCAGCCGGACTTGTTTGTTCACGCGGTTATCGACCATCCACGGCCGCGCGCCGAGCACGCCTTGTCGGGCGAATTCCGCCTCGAACTGCCCGCCGAGCAGTTCCTGAAACTGGTTCGCCTCGACGCCGAACGCATCGGGGCGAAATTGGCGGTACAGCGCGACCCCGTCGGCGACGATCTGGGCGACCGGCCGTCGCGACAAGTCGGCCTCGACGAACAAGACGCCCCGCCGATCGACGCCCAGCAGGACAAAGGCCGAGTAATCGCCGCGCCGGCTCTCGGCCCCCTTGCTCGGATCGAGCGCGAGCGTCTTCACCCGCAACCCCTCGGGCCAGTCGTCGAACCAAATCGACTCGTCGAAGTACGATTCGGGCCATTCGCAGTTCTCGGGGTCGATCGGCGAGTTCTGCTTCTCGCGCTCGAACGCCGTCCGGCCGCTTTCGGCCCTCATGCACATCAGCGTGTAGAGATCCTCGCGCTCGGGCCAGAGCACCCGGGCGCCGGCGTCCATCGCGGCGCGGCGATCCTCATAGAACCGTCGCGCGGCGGCCGCGCGGTCGGCGCGGTCGGGGGCGGAATAGATCGTTTCCCACTCGTGCCAGAGCGACAGGTCGGCCGGCCACTGGACGATCGCACGAAACACTCGCGAAATCCAGCCGGGCGTGCGAGTCAGTTCCATGGCCAGTGCGTCGCGGTGCAGCGCGGTGGCCAGGTTGACGACGTTGGTTCGCGGCGTGCCCGCCTTGAGGAGCGTGCCGTGGAACCAGGCTCGCGAGTGCTCGCGCGCGGCGGACGACTGGGTGTGCGAATCGTTTTGCAGGTCGTCGCAGACGATCAGGCTCGGTCGGTGCGCGCCGAATCGCCGGCCGCGGAGCCGCTGGCCCGTGCCGAAGGCCTCGATCGACACGCCGTTGCCCAACACGATCGACCCGGCGCGCCACACCGAGCCTTGTCCAGCGGCGGCCGGATAATCGCGAACGAGCTGGCCGTTCTCGATCAGTTCGTTCTTGAGGTTCGTCAGGTGTGCCCGCGCCTGGTCGCGCGTGTCGGAGACGATCCAGATGTACGGTTCGGCCGCTTCGAGGGCGGCTCGCAGTGGGTAGGCCAGCGTGCCGAGCGTCGATTTGGCCGCGCCTCGCGGGCCGAGCACGTTGAGCTTCGTCCCGCGACGTCCGGCCAGCAAATCGAGCCGTCCGGCCAGCCAACGATGCATCGACGATGGAGGGAGCGCGAAATGCTCGCCAAGGTATTTCCGCGCCCAGTCCAACAGACGATCCTTCGAGCGATGGCCGACCAGCCGCCGACGCGACTCGCCGTGCCGCAACGAGAAATCCTTCTCGAAATGAGTCATCAACCAATCGAGGTGGAGCGACGGAAGGTCCACATCCCGCAGCCGCCGCACATCGTGTGGAACGGTGGAGCGACGACCGCGGCGGGTTCGGGCGTTGTTTCGCGGTTGTTTCGAGTCCACGGGGTTTGCCTCGGAACGTGTTTTCAGGTTCGCGCTTCGATGCCGGGCTTGTCCTCGCTGCATTGCTTGTCGCGCGACAGCAACAGCCCGCGTATCAGCCCGTGGACTCGATTGAGGATCGGCTTTCGCTGTTCGACCGCGGCGACTTCCTCGACGACAATCCGGGCCAACTCGCTCAAAAGGCCTCGGGCCTGATCGAGCGTGATCGTGTCGGCGCCCCGGGCGGCATACCGGTCGGGATGGCACCGTTCAAGGGCCCACGCGGCGGCTCGCCAATACTGGGCCTTCTTCGCGGCGTCCTGGATATTTCGCAGGTAGTTGATCTCGGTGGCCCGCCCGGCCTTGCGCAGCTCGTCGGCGAATCGCTCGTCGCGCAGAGCCGTTCGCGCAATGGTCGACGGCGAGCATCCGACATAGCTGGCCGCCATTCGCCGACTGCATCCAACCGACAGCAGCGCGATGATCTCGCGTTTTTTGACGTCATCGAGGATGCATCGGGTCTTCTTCTTTCGGATCATTGAACCGGCCTCACTGTTTTTAATCACCACGAAGGGCACGAAG
The DNA here is from genome assembly GCA_003532715.1 of Planctomycetaceae bacterium. Classification (GTDB taxonomy): domain Bacteria; phylum Planctomycetota; class Planctomycetia; order Pirellulales; family Thermoguttaceae; genus UBA11386. The sequence goes on along the minus strand of DOEZ01000724.1, from coordinate 1,222 downwards.
GGGTTTCTTGTGGTGGATCATGCGCGGAGGTCTTCATGGCCACCCTCTCCGTGGCTTTGTGGCTTTGTGCGAGTCTTCTTTTTCTCGCACAAAGGCACAAAGACACAAAGAGTGGAGTACTTGTCCATAATTGTCTGGCATTAAAAATGCCTCGTACCGCCGGCAACCGCGTCCAATTGAATATCTTCGTGTCCTTCGTGCTCTTCGTGGTGGAAAACACACCCGGACAACCGCGTTATCACGAACGCCCGCCGACGTATTCGAACGAGACCATGGCACGGCCGGCCGAACCGTGGTACTCGCGGTAGCATCGTCGTGTTTCGCCCCAGCCCGTCTTGCGGACGCCGACGGCGCGCCATCGCGGCGAACGCCCGCAGTGGGCGATCAGGGCCGGATGGCCGGCCGTCACGTTCACCCGATGGCCCTGCTCGACGTGCAACTCGGCGACCGTCTCGGCCAGTCGCGAGCCGATGCCGATGCCCTGGTAGTCGGGCAACGTGACCAGCCGGCTGATCCGCCAGCGGTTGCGGCGGCCGATCAGGCTCAACGTCGCGCAGAACGCGACCGGCGTCTCGTCCCACAACGCCATGTAACACCGGGCCGCCCGGTTCAACGCGCCGCTCAAATAGTGATGACGCGCGAACAGCCGCCAAGCCTCGTGCCGGCAGCGAACGACTTCGAGCCGCACGCCGGGGCGCCGAAGACGCCTCCGCGAAAAGGTCGCCGTCGCCATGTCCAACACCCAGTCGGCCTCGAGCCACTCGGCCACGTCGTAGTGGCACGTCACGGCCACCAACCGGCACGCGATTCGGCCCTCGCGAATCGCCTTGGCAATCGCCGCCGAACCGATCCGCGCGACCGTCCGATCGACGACGCTGGTGTATTCGTCGAAGACAACCAGATCGCCGTCCGGGTTGTTGCGTTCACCATTCGATGCTCGCGCCATCGCCCGGGCCAAGTCGCAGCGGAACTGTTCGCCGCCGGACAGGACGCCATATGGCTTGATCCAACTTGGCGGCGAACTGAACCCGACGGCCGTCAGCAGGCCCGCGATCTGCTTGATTGGCAGTTCGCCCAGGCAATCGACCACGGCCCGGTCGTCGGGCCACGGGTCGCGGCGGTAGAGCCGGTCGCCGAACAGCCGCCGGGCGATCGTCGTCTTGCCGCTGCCCGAGGGACCGACCACCAACCCGATCTTCCACGCCGTGCCCAACTCGGGCAT
>DOEZ01000489.1 GCA_003532715.1 Planctomycetaceae bacterium | reverse complement strand
GAGGACCGCCTGCTGCTGTCCGTGCTTCCCGAGGAGCAGTTCTTTGTATACCTTTTGAATCGCGTCAGGCACGACCCGGTGACCTATCAAATCGAGCAAGGGGTGCCGGTTGATCTGTCATATGTAACACCCAGGCCCCCATTGGCAGTCAACGATTCGTTGTTTGCCTCCGCCGGCTTCCATGCGGACGAGATGGCCACCTACAATTACTTTGCCCACCGGAGTCCGGTGACCGGCCATTGGCCAAACAAGATGGCTCGCGACAAGGGCTACGCCCTTCCAGCCAGTTGGTCCAGCGATGCCAACTACATCGAATCGCTTGCAGCGGGCAGGCCCGGAGCCGTCGCCACGCTGTACGATCTAATCGTTGATGAAGGATACTCATCGCCACTTCATCGGAATCACTTGCTTGGCATTGGTGATTTCAGTGCGGCCGACCGGGAAATCGGCGTGGGACACGCATGCAACGCGGCGTCGAAATATAAAGACTATTGGGCAATCCATGCGACGCGCTGCGACCCGGCTGGCCAATTCCTGACGGGTGTCGTGTATCAAGACAAGAACGGCAACCATCAATATAACCTCAGCGAGGGTCTTGGGGGGGTGACCGTCTCGGCAAATGGCCTTACCACGACCACGAACTCCGAGGGAGGTTGGTCTATCCGGGTGACCAATGGCACGTATCGCGTCTCGGCCTCGGGTGGGACTTTCTCGGGCACGGGAACCGTGCCGGTGAACGTCAGCGGGGACAACGTCGAGGTCGATTTCCTCTCGGGCCTTGACACCGGATATGTTGACTTCAGTCTCTGGGTGAATAAAGCGCCGACGATTGACGCCACTCAGATTCCGACACTCTCTGCAATCGCGATGAACACAACCGATCCCCCAGGATCGCCGGTGGCCGGAATCGTTGGGACGTCGATTACCGATCCCGATCTGGCCGCACTCCGGGGCATCGCCGTGATGGGCGTGACGGGAACGGCGAACGGCGTCTGGCAGTAGTCCGTCAACGGTGGTGCGACTTGGTCCGCGATGGGTGGCGTGTCGGAGAACGCCGCCCGTTTGCTCCGCGACGTCGACCTGGTGCGATTCGTTCCGAACCACGGCTTTTCGGGCACGGCAACGATCACCTATCACGCCTGGGACCAAACCCAGGGAATTTGTGGTCAAATGGCAAGTCTCGTGGGCAAGACGGGCGGGAGTACGGCGTTCAGCACGGGTACGCAGACCGCCGTCGTGAGTGTTCTGCCGGTCCAAGCCGAGCCGGTGTCGCGAATCGACGTGTCGATCGTGCGAACCCCGACCATGACCAGTGAGGTGGGCGAAGTAAACTCACTGCCGTTGAGCGAGTCTTGGATCGACGAGTGGGACACGTTCTGGGCCGAAATCTGGGTCAGCACGCCCCGGGGAGACCATGCGGGCGTTGCCTCGGCCCGGGTGGACCTTCTGTATGACACGGCCTGTTTCACTGCGACGATGATCGAGCACGGACCAGCCTTCACACAGGACCGAATGGGGACGATCGACGACGGCAACGGGGTCGTCCGTGGATTGGGTGCCGGTACGTTGCGAACCGACGTGGGCGACGACGCCGTTGTCTTGCTGGCCAGAGTCCTTCTTGGTTCGTTTCTCGCGGAAGATGCGGCCGGAGAGCCGATTCCGAACGATGCCGCCGTGACGGCGACCCCATGCGGCATGATGCTCGCTGGAGGGAACGCGACGCTGGTTGGCGGCACACAGGCCGAAGTGCAGTTGGGCGCTCCGCCCGCGACGGAACTCTGGCCCGTGATGTACGACCTGGATGACAACGGCTTGGTGGGTCCCGGCGACCTGTCGTTTTTTGCGGCCGCGTACGGGAAACCGGCCGGTGCGCCCGGCCTGACCTACAGTCATGCCTGCGACTTCGACGGCAACGGCGAGATCGGCCCGGGCGACCTGAGCTACTTCGCCCCCGCCTACGGCCGCAAACACACCGACGCCGACTTGCAATGCTATCCGGGCAACTCTCCCGGTGTGTTGCGACAGGCAAACGAGGCCGCCGCGAGTCGGTTGGCGGAACGAGCTGATGCAATAGTCCCAATAGAGAAGGGTTTGGTTACGAAGTCGCTCATCCAGACAATGCCCGAATCCTCGACAGCCGCTTTGGATATAGCCCTGGCCGAACAGTACGGCCAGGCGATCAAACCGTCGAGCTTTCTGAATCGTCACGCGGCTTGGTCGAACATGGTCGCCTGGCGGCAGGCATCCCGTCGCGAGGATCTGATTCTTGGCAAGGCAGCCTTGGCCGTGGACCTACTGCTGGCGGACTGACGACCGCGACACCGAAGGGACGTGCCAGCCATTGACGCGGCCATCGGTGGAAAAGGGTAGAGGCCGGAGGTGCAAGGATCTGCACGCTACCATGCATGCCACCCTTGAAATATGTGCAAAAGCCGATAGAAAACGAGAGTCGTAACGCGTCGAAACGAAAAGGCNNGGGCAAGGTCAACCATCCTCGACTTTACCGGGCTTTGGATCAACTGCTTCCGCACAAAGAGGCCTTGGAAACCCATCTGAAAAACAGGCTCGGCACGCTGTTTGACTTGGATTACGATCTGCTGCTGTACGACGTGACGAGCACCTATTTCGAGGGGCTATGCGAAGGAAACCCGCAAGCCCAGCGAGGCTACTCCCGCGACAAGCGTTCCGATTGCAGGCAGGTCCGCATCGGCCTAGTGGTGACCCGGGAACCCGTGTTGACTGACGCCGTGTCAGTGCGCGCATGTGTCGCTGAAGCGGGAACCGTCGAGGCCAAATAGGCCGGGACAAATCGGCGGCACCTCTACGCAGCCGAATCAGATGCGTTCCACCGTCCCCGTCCGCCGTCCCCCGGCCATCAGGGCAATCGCACCAGCGGCAAGCTGGGCTAGGCTACCCGCCGGCCCTGCGTCTGAGAGTTCACCCGGGCTGCCCACCGGCGTCAGGTCGATGCTGGCCGCCTGCGCCGTTGCGACGGTCAACAACACCACCGCCAAACCGAGAATTCTCCGTTTCCTACCCACGCCCTTTCTACGTGCGAGCCCGAATGGTTCTCCGAGAGGTTCTGCCAAGCGATGCCTTACGGTACCGCTACAGCGGTGTATTCTGGCCTAATCGCATCCGTGATTTCAATAATCCCCCCGAACCAGCACGGCCTGTCAACACCATTGCTTCTTTTCGTTCTCCCTCGTGGCCACGGCAACGAGTTGGAGGCATCGTGCTCGCAACACCCTGCCCGTCGCTCCACCAACCGACGCATCGTGTCGTTCGGAGGACGGTAACTCACATGGGAACCGGCGGCAAGTGCATGGCTACTCGCTCACCGCCTCGGCGATGGCCTGGAAGAATCGCGCCGACCAAACATCGCTGCGAGGGCCGCTCTTCTTGCGCACTTGCGTGACGACCAACTGCGAATCCGGATCGACGAGAAAAATGCACCCGGAGAACGAGCCGTGTCCCATGGTGCGCGGGCCGAACAGCAAGTCTTCGGCCCGCTTCGAATCCCGGGGGGCGCCCTCCTTTAGGTGCCGCATCCAGTGGATGCCAATTCCTTCGTCCTCGATGTAGCCGTGGTCGGCCACGCGCAGCGGTTCGGGCATGAGCCGCTCGAAGGTCTCGGGCCGAATGAACTCTTGTGGGCCGTAGCTTCCGCGGTTGGCCACCCATTGGGCGAGGATGCCCAGCTCCCTTGCAGTGAACTCGGCGTCGGCACTAGCGCTGCCGATCGGCACGTCGCCAAAACCGAGAGGCTCGAAGAGGTTCTCGTCGTAGAGGCGCACGGCACTCTGACCGGCGACGATCTCCATCGCCTTGACGGCCAACTCGAAGCCCAGCCCGCAGTAGGCATACTTCACGCCTGGTTCGTTCACGTCGATCCCGTTGAGCACGACGTTCTCAAGGTGCATGTTACGCATGCCGCCCAACTCGCCGTGGCCAGCCAGCCCGGTGGTGTGCGTGAAGCACTGCCGGAAGGTCGGCACGCGCGGGTCGTTCTTCGGGTAGTCGGGAAAGACCGTTGCCAGCGAGTCGTCTAGATCGATCAACCCCTGGTCGAGGAACCGGCTGAACAAGATCCCGGTGACTGTCTTGGTGATCGAGGCAACCCAGCAGCGGTAGTCGCGGTCGATACATTGGCCGCTCGGATCCCGGCCAAAGGCCTCGTGGGTGACGATCACGCCGCGGCGCGCGACGAGTGTCACAAAGGGTTCGCCCGTGTCGTCGACCCATGCTCGGCACACGGCGTCGATCCGGGCCTTCGCGTCGGCGCTCACGCCGGCCTCGGCCGGCGAGCCTCGGCGAAGCACGGCTGAGGCCGGATCACGGCGGCGCGGCGGGCGCAATCGCCGCACTTGGTCCTGCAACCCCTGGACCTTGAGCTTGAGCGCCAGGTGATACTCGTCGTGCATCACGGCCGTCGATTCGACGTATCTCGCCGGGCGCCCCAGTGGCTGGGCCTCTACGAGTCCGGCCACCAAGACGGCGCCTTTTTCACTGTCGAGCACCGCGGGCACGACCAGGTCGCTCGCAAGACGAATCAGTTCCGCCTGACGCTCTTTCACGACGGCTGGTGCGTCCGGGCCTGGGAATTTGGGAAACGCGACGGTGAGGTCAAGAGCGAACGAGGTGGGTAGCTCCTTGGGCAGCCCGTAGAAGGTCAGCGAGCGACGCAGCGGCGTGCCGTTTGGCGCGGTGCCTTCGATCCAGGCGAGCCAGCGACCGGGTGTATTGGGCGCCGGCGACTCATTGAGCTTCGCGTCGAACCAGCGCACGCGCAACGGCTGGTCGCATCCGAGGCGTCGCACGGCCTCCACGTCGCGCCATAGAATACGGGGAGTCTCGCCAGGCTGGAATATCCAGGTGCCTGATTTGGCGAGCATCAACTCTTGCGACTGGAACGCGCGACGATCCTGCCGTGTGCGCTCGGTCGCCAATTCTTCGGCGGAAGGCTCGATAGGCTTGACGTCGGACGAGCCTTGCTTCGTTTGTCCCAGACAGCAATGCCCCGACATGGCGACCGAGCAGCCGACCGACAGCAGCGATGCGAGTGAAATGAGGCGAGCGGTGTAGTTCATCCCGGTGTTTTTCGACATCGATCGGGTCCCGGCAAGGCGTGGGTGGTCGGAGCCGATCCCCCTCCGAAAACCCCAGATCTTCTCGTTCCCTCCTAATCTAACAGGTTGCCGCCATGTGTAAAGATGTGTTCCTTCATCGACGGGCCACTCAGGCACTTGGTCAACGTGAAGCTCGATCGGTAGCTCCGGTTTCTTGCCGGCCGAGACGCTTGATCATTGCCGCGCATCCACCATGTCGATGTGGACTTCGCGGTCGATGAAACGTGCCGCTTCCATGCCTCGCGGATGGACAATTCAGTGGGTTTGATGGTCGTCGCGTGCAGATCGGGGGACGCCCCCGACTATTGCCCTCCACCTCCGACAGAAACCACGATGGCCATTTGACCTGCGTCTTACTGGACCGGCGTGTCACTGCTTCGTTTACGCCGCGTGCTTTCGGGGGGGTGAATCACAACTGGCTCGATAGCGAGCATTTGCTTAGGTTTACCCACATTTTCGTTTGGCGAAGAACCGCCGAGCGAGCCATTGACACCCGTCGAGCCGGTCATCGCCAATGCGACGCCCTTCGTAGGTCCGTGGCCCATTGGCAACTCGTCCACGGCCGTGCCCGAGCCTACCGCCCTGGCGATGCTGGCGTGCTTCGCTCTTCTGGCCTGTGTTCGCCGGCGGCGAGTGACGGGCGGGCGATGAGGGGCGGTTGCTGGTGGTGGAAATCACGCTGTCCCCGGTGGCCAGATTGCCTATGTAGCCTCACCAAGAACCAAGACGGAATTGGCGAACTGGAGGGAGAAACGGCTGCGAGCCGTTTCCAACGGACTTGGTTCACCGACGAGCACAATACTCGGGCCCTGAAAACAACGGAAATTGCAGGTTTTGGCCAAGGACTCGGCTCAGGCGCTGGACACCGTTGGGGGGCGAGGTTACGCTAGACATAGCCCTGAGCCTGGATCCGTTCCCGGCTTGCTGACAATGGAAAAAATTAGCTTCGCGGTCATCCTGAGCGAGGCAAAGGTTCGTGGTATGTCCTGGGGAGGTTTCTTGATTCGCTCGGGATGACAGCGACGTTCCTCCGGCCCATGCACGTCATTCATGTTTCGAGAAAGTTGGTTTTGGCTCTTATTGTGCCCTTGAACTATCGCCGGGAGAAAGCCATGCTCTTGCCTTGCACCGTGAGAGGTCTTCTTCGGTCGGCCGTCGTTGTGTCTCTGGCCTTGGGGATTTGCGCATTGCCTCTCGGCGCTTGGGGCGCGTGGTACAAGGGCATTACGCACGACCACTCGAACTTGAGCGACGGCAACGTCTCTCCGGAGACCGTCGTAGAGTGGTACAAGGACCACGGCTACCATTTCCTCTCGCTTACGGACCATAACAAGTTCGATCCGACGCGATTCGCCTCGCTCAGCAGCACGTACAACACCCCGGGCAGTTTTCTGATGGTGCCGGGCGAGGAAATAACCACCAGCGTCACCGTGGGCGGAGTCAGCAAGGCTGTCCACATGAACGCCATCAACGTTGTGCAGGTGATCAGCCCCGCAAGCGTCACCGACGTGGCGACGACGCTCAATGTGAACATCGCCAACGTAGCGATGCAGGCGGAGACCTACGATCGCCCGATTATCACGGTGATCAACCATCCGAGCTGGAGCAATTACAGCATCACGCCCCAGGACCTGGCGCAGGCCACGGGCACGCGCTATTTCGAGGTGGCGAACTGTCACAGCGCGGGCATCAACCACTACGGCGATGCGACCCATCCCGGCACGGAGAAGATGTGGGACATCGCCAACACGATCCGCCTGGCCGACGGCTACGCTCCCATGTTCGGCACGGCCACGGACGACGCCCATAATTACACGACGTTTGGTCCGAGTTATGCCAATCCCGGTCGAGCCTTTGTCGTGGTCCGGGCGGAGGATTTGTCGGCCGATTCGCTTCTCGCGGCCATGGACCAGGGCGATTTCTACTCCTCCACCGGCGTCATGCTCGGCACGCTCGATTTCAATGCAACGACGGGCGCGCTCGACGTGGCGGTCGAGCCGAAGGCAGGCGTGACGTACACCATCGATTTCATCGGCACTCCGCGAGGAACGGACCCGACGAAGAACTCCGACGGCAGCTACTCGGCCGACATCGGCAAGGTGCTTTCGAGCGTCAGCGGCACGTCGGCAAGTTACACGCTGGGCGAGACCGATCTGTATGTCCGCGCCCACGTCCGCTCCACCCAGCTCATGTCGAATCCCGCTTCGGGCAGCGTGCAATACGAAGAAGCTTGGACCCAGCCGGTCGGCTACGTCGTGGTGCCGCCGCCGCCCAAACCCCTGCAGTATCATGCCGTGGCCGCGAATCTGGTCGCGGGAGGGGCGGCCGTTCCAGCTGATCCTCCTGGCAACGTCTTTTCGGATCTGACCGTGACCCAGTCGGGGACGCCCGCCGTGGGAACGCTCCAGGTCAACCGCGGCGATTACGAAATCTCGGTCGGCGGTGCCGGACTTACTTATGCGCAAGGCATTCTCCTGGCCTCGGTGACGCAGAATCTCCGCGACGGCATCCGCGCGACCGTCGAAGCGGGAAGAAACAGCTACGGCGACGGACTCTTGGCCCTTTCCGTTTCTCAGGCGGGCAAGTCGTCGATGACCGAAGTCAATTTCAACGTTTCCACGGCCTGGTTCAAGTATGAAGGCGGGTGGCGGGCCGCGCATGTCACGGGCACGACGGGCGAGATTGCTTCGGGAAACGCCGTGACCGCGTCGATGGTCGCCCGAACCGGCACGGGGCGTTATTCGGTGAATTTGGGAACGGACAGCACGCCCGACGAGGGCATGCTTTTCACCATCGCCAACAACAACGGCAACTATATCGCTCCGACCGGCGTGCTGTCGGACGACAGTGGGTGGGACGTGCGGGTCCAAACCAACGCCGCCAATTTTTCGGCCACGGGCGCCGATAAGGACTTCAGCTTCATCTACATTCCCTACACGACGAAAAACCTCATCGGCGGAAGGTACGACGGGATCGGCGACGTGCATTTCGATTCTGTCGGCGACTTCACCATGGAACGGCTCGCGACCGGGCAATATCAGCTCACCCTACCCGGACAAACGTCCGAGACGGGCATGTTACTTCTTACCGTTTCCCGGGAAGCGACCGCGGGCGGCATCACCGCCCCTGACGACAACTTTCTCACCTATGAGTACGACTCAGGTCACTTTCTGATCAACTCCTACGATTTGGCGGGTACCACCGCCACGGGCACGGCCGGGCTGGGCATGGATTTCCAGGATACCCAGTTTGTTTGGGCGTTCGTCAACTTCGCGCAGCCGTTGACGATGATGCCAGGACCCGGCGATACCAACGGCGACGGCCGCGTCGACGAGGCCGACGCGAAGACACTGGCCGCTCACTGGGGTCAAACCGGCGGCTGGGCCCAAGGCGATTTCAACAACGACGGCCTGATCAATGCCCTCGATGCGTCCATCCTGGCTGCCAACTGGGGTCATGGCGTGCCGACCGAGCAAGCCAACGCTTCGACGGCCGTGCCCGAGCCGAGCGTGCTGGCGATGCTGGCGTGTGTGGTTCTTGTGGCCGGTAGTCGCTGGCGGCGAGTGACGTGAGGAGCAGGTGCCCCTGGGCCGCGCTGGTCGACATCGTGCTACTCGGGACGTCCATGGTCGGAACCTGTCAAGATGCCCCAGTAGAGGTGTGGCGTAACGTTTCCCGGCAAACAAAAATGGCCCCCGGCCAGGAAAAGCTCGCGCCGGTACTGGACGTGGCCGGAGGGCGATCTGGTAGGATGGATAATGGAACGAGCCTCGATCCGTTTCGGGCTCACGGCGAACGAGAAACTGCGGAGGAACCACAGCCATGAATCGATTCATCCAATCCATCGTTCTCGCAAGCGTCGCATGGACCGCCGTGGCACATGCGGACACGCCCGCCCGTCCGAACATACTTTTCATTCTCAGCGACGACTTCGGACTCGACGGCGTCGGCTGCTACGGTTCGGATCGCTTCAAGGACAAGACGCCAAACCTCGACTCGCTGGCGAAGTCGGGGATCCGTTTCACGCATTGCTACGCGACACCGCTTTGCGGGCCGTCACGTTGTGCCATCAACACGGGCCGCTACGCATTTCGCACCGGCGGCTTGACGAATCGGATGGCCCGGCTGCCGTCGTTCAAAGACGAGCCGTCACTGGCCCGGACCCTCAAGCAAGCCGGCTACGCGACCGGCATGGC